>NZLV01000078.1 GCA_002694345.1 Maricaulis sp. | reverse complement strand
GGCGTGCGCTGCCCGATGGAGCTCTCCACCTATTTCCGCATGAATGCCGAAGGCACGGGCCAGTTCGAGCGCACGCTGATCATCGCCGACAAGGGCGCCTATGTGTCCTATCTGGAAGGCTGCACCGCGCCGATGCGCGACGAGAACCAGCTCCACGCGGCTGTCGTTGAACTGGTCGCGCTGGATGATGCGGAGATCAAGTATTCCACCGTTCAGAACTGGTGGCCGGGCGATGAGAACGGCAAGGGCGGCGTCTATAATTTCGTGACCAAGCGTGGCGATTGCCGGGGCAAGAATTCCAAGATCTCCTGGACCCAGGTCGAGACCGGTTCAGCCATCACGTGGAAATACCCGTCCTGCGTCCTGCGCGGCGAGAATTCGCGCGGCGAGTTCTATTCCATCGCCGTGACCAATGGCCGTCAGCAGGCCGATACCGGCACCAAGATGATCCATCTGGGCAAGGGCTCGACCAGCCGCATCATCTCCAAGGGCATTTCCGCCGGCCGTTCCGACCAGACCTATCGCGGTCTCGTCTCGATCCACGCCAAGGCCGAGGGTTCGCGCAATTTCACCCAGTGCGACAGCCTGCTGATCGGCGATCAGTGCGGCGCCC
Source organism: Maricaulis sp. (assembly GCA_002694345.1). Classification (GTDB taxonomy): domain Bacteria; phylum Pseudomonadota; class Alphaproteobacteria; order Caulobacterales; family Maricaulaceae; genus Maricaulis. The sequence goes on along the minus strand of NZLV01000078.1, from coordinate 4,354 downwards.
ACACCGTGCCCTATATCGAGTGCAAGACGCCTAAATCCGTCCTGGAACACGAGGCAACGACAACGCGCCTGTCCGAGGACCAGCTCTTCTACGCCCGCCAGCGCGGCCTGGACGAGGAAGCCGCCACCGCGCTCCTGGTCAACGGCTTCGTGCGCGAAGTCCTTCAGGAACTCCCCATGGAGTTCGCCGTGGAAGCCCAGAACCTGCTCAAGGTGAGCCTTGAGGGGAGTGTGGGATGATGCCGCTCCTGCGCTTCATATGGCGCTGGGTCTTGCCGGTCTGGGGGCTGGTGGCGCTGGTCCTGTTCAGCCCGTTCGCGCTGTCGGGCGGTGTTTGGCGCGGCCCCGCCTTTACGGCGGCGTACGAAAGGGAAATGACGGAACGCCACATTCCGTCACCCAATGGCCGCTATCAATTGATCCACCGCCAATACATCACGACCATGATTGAAGCGGGCCGGGTAAGACAGTCGGATCAGCTCTTTCTGTCGAGTGGTGCCGTTGAAGCCTCGCTGGTCGGCAGCCTCCATGGGTCTGAAGACGCGCCTGCCGGCATGATCGGTGATGATCCGCGTTTTGATGCGACCTGGATCGCGGATGATTATCTGCGCGTGACCTATTGTGGTGTGAGCCTCACGGGTGTTTCGACGGTGGCACTTTTGCCTGATCCGGAGAGCCCGGACGCGACGGCGAGACAATTGATCGAAATCGAAACAGTGCGCCGGCCTGATTGTGACCTTCCAACACCGGACCCCTATCCGTGGACGACGATCATTTCCGGCCGGCTCCGGGCACAGTCTTCAGATGAAGGGAATGAGCAATGATCCGCTTTCTAATTCCGGCCATCTCCGCTTTCGCGCTCTCCGGCTGCGTCCTCGTCGCCGACACCGCCGATGTTCGCATCGACCACGATGCGCTGCCGCTGGAAACGTACCGCGTCGATGGCCTGCCGGACTGGGCGCCGTTCTCTTCTGTGGCGCGTGCGGGCGACCTCCTCTTCGTCTCCGGACATCTGGGCCGTTATCCGGGCTCCGAGGAACTTGTGCCGGGCGGTGCCGGTCCGCAGACCACGCAGACCATGGCCAATATCGAGACTTCGCTGGCCCTGGTGGGCGCAACGCTGGACGATTTGGCGTCCTGCACCATCTATCTCGCCGACATGGCCGACTATCCGGCCATGAACGCGGCCTATGCCGAAGCCCTGGGCGATCATCGTCCGGCGCGGGCGACGGCCGGCGTTGCGGCGCTGGCGCTGGGCGCCGCTGTTGAAATCGAATGCGTGGCCTATGCGCCGCTCAACAAGGACTGACAGGTCGACCGACATGCTGAATATCGAAAATCTCCACTGCCAGGTCGAAACCCAGGAGGGCGAGGAAAAGCCGATCCTGAAGGGCCTCTCGCTCAATGTTCCGGCCGGGGAAGTGCATGCCATCATGGGCCCGAACGGGTCCGGCAAGTCGACCCTGTCCTATGTGCTGACCGGCCGTGACGGCTATGAGGTCACCCAGGGGAGCATGGTGTTCGAGGGTGCGGATCTGTCGGAGCTGGAGCCGGAAGAGCGCGCGGCAGCCGGTCTCTATCTGTCTTTCCAGTATCCCGTTGAAATTCCCGGCGTGCCGACCATCACCTTCCTCAAGGAAGCCCTCAACGCCCAGCGCACCGCGCGCGGTGAGGACGAGGTCACGGCCCCGGAATTCATGAAGCTGATCCGCGAGAAGGCCAAACAGCTCGGCGTCTCCATGGACATGCTGAAACGCCCGGTGAATGTCGGCTTCTCCGGCGGTGAGAAGAAGCGGATGGAAATCCTTCAGGCCCTCGTCCTGGAACCCAAATTCATGATCCTCGACGAGACCGATAGTGGCCTCGACATCGACGCGCTCAAGACCGTGTCCGAGGGCGTCAACGCCCTGCGCGCGCCGGAGCGGGGCATGCTGGTCATCACCCACTATCAGCGTCTGCTGGATCATATCACGCCGGATGTGGTGCACATCATGGCCAATGGCAAAATCGTCAAATCCGGCGGTCCCGAGCTCGCGAAAGAGCTGGAGGCCGAAGGCTATGACAAATATCTCGGCGAGGCCGCCTGATCCATGACGGCCACGCTCACCCATACTCCGGCCGAACAGGCCCTGATCGACGCGCTGGAGGGTGCGACGGGCTGGCGTGCGCAATTGCGCGAAGCGACCCGCCGTGAAGGCCTGCCCACGCGCCGCCATGAATTGTGGAAATGGTCCGATCTGCGCCGCGCCGCCAATGATGTGACCGCGCCGGGCCGGATAACGGTCACCGGACTCGATACGCCGATCACGGATGGCGCCCGCATCGAGCTCTGCGTCGCTGCGACCGCCGGTGCCAGTGCCGCGGATGCCGAGCTGGTAATTCCTGCCGGTGCCAAAGTGACGCTCATCGAGCGATATTCCGCTGAAGCCGGGGCTCTTGCCAATTGGCATCTCGGCATCACCCTGGAAGCGGGCGCGCGGCTTGATCGTGTGATCATCGCGACCGATACGGGTGACAGCGCTTTCATCGCCTCGGCCGAGATCGTCCTTGCACCGGAGGCACACCTGCACCAGCGCGCGCTCGACTTTGGCGGCCGCCTGTCCCGCATCGAGACCCATGTCACGCATCCGGGTGAGGGGGCTGAGGTCGATCTCGGGGGCGTTTACCTGCTGGATCAGGGCCGTCATGCCGACAGCACCAGTGTGGTTCATCACACCGGACCGGGCGGGGTGACCAAACAGCTCGTGAAGGGCGCAGCAGCGGCCAAGGGACATGGCGTTTTCCAGGGCAAGTTCATGGTCGACCGCGCCGCCCAGCAGACCGATGCGCGCATGACGCACCGGGCCATGATGCTGGATGACCGCGCCGAGATTGACGCCAAGCCTGAACTGGAAATCTATGCCGATGACGTCCAGTGCGCCCATGGCAATGCGCTGGGTGCGCTCGACGAGACCGCGCTCTTTTACATGCGTCAGCGCGGTATCCCGGCCGTGCGGGCCCGTGCGTTGCTGATCGAGAGCTTCCTGGCTGAACCGCTCGACGCCATCGCCGACGAGACGCTGCGCGAAGATCTGAAGGCACAGCTGCGAACCCGTCTGGAGGCGCTGTCATGACCGTTCAGTCACCCATTTCCCCATCGCTCAATGTTGAGGCGATCCGCGCCGAATTCCCGATCCTCCAGCGCGAGATCAATGGCCACCCGCTGGTCTATCTCGACAATGCCGCTTCGGCGCAGAAGCCGGAATTCGTGATCGAGAGCGTCGCGGGCGTTTATCGCGCTTCCTACGCCAATGTGCATCGCGGCCTCCACACCCTGGCCAACGAGACGACGGAAGAGTTCGAGAAGTCGCGCGAGGATGTCCGCCGCTTCCTCAATGCCGGCTCCACGGAAGAGATCGTTTTCACGCGAGGCTCGACCGAAGCGATTAACCTTGTCGCCCACTCTTTCTGCCAGATGTGCGAGCCGGGAGACGAGATCATTCTCTCCCAAATGGAGCACCATTCGAACATTGTTCCGTGGCGATTGGCCAGTGAGGGCAGGGGGTTGTCCATCAAGTGGGCCAAAGTCACCGAGCGCGGTGAGCTCGACTATCAACACTTGGCAGACTTGGTTAATGAGCGCACTCGCCTGATCGCAGTGACCCACATGTCCAACGTGCTCGGCACGGTGAACAATGTGACCCGGATCAAGGAAATTGCGGATGATCGCAATATCCCGGTCCTGCTCGACGGCTCCCAGTCCGCCGTTCACCTGCCGGTGGATGTGCAGGCGCTGGACTGCGACTTCTTCGTCTTCACCGGCCACAAGCTCTACGGACCTTCCGGCATCGGTGCGCTGTATGCCAAGCGTGACTGGCTGGAACGCCTGCCGCCCTTCATGGGCGGTGGCGAGATGATCGCTGACGTCTACGAGACCCATGTCACCTGGGCCGACCTGCCGCACAAGTTTGAGGCCGGCACGCCGGCCATTGCCGACGCCATTGGTCTGGGGGCCGCGATCCGCTGGCTGGAGCGCCACGACCGGGCGGCGGTGATGGCACATGAGCGGGCGCTCATGGATCGCGCCATGTTGGGGCTGACCGATATTGAGGGTCTGCGCATTGTCGGGACCGCCCAGGACAAGGGGGCCATCATCTCCTTCACGCTGGACGGCGCTCACCCGCATGATCTGGCCCAGATCCTGGACAAGTATGGCGTGGCGGTTCGCGCCGGGCATCACTGCGCCCAGCCGCTGATGCGCGCCATGGGCGTGTCGTCCACGGCCCGGGCCAGCTTTGCCATCTACAACACGATTGAAGAGGCCGATGCGTTTGTCGACGCATTGAAAAAGGCCGCAAGCTTCCTCATCTAGGCTG
>NZLV01000077.1 GCA_002694345.1 Maricaulis sp. | reverse complement strand
CACGGCGGGCGCCGAATCCTCGGCGAAGCTCGAAACGAGCGTTCGCGAGTGTTCGCAGACCTCCGGCTTCGTGAAGGAAGAGGCTGCGGGCGTGCGTGAGGCTGTCACGGCCCTGCGCGAACGTGTGCATCACTTCCTGGAGCAGACCCGCTCGGAAGGGGCTGCCTGATGCTGTTGTCGCGCCTGCTCTACTATAGCCGCAGGAACTGGACCTCCACGGACCCGGATGAAGCCGAGGCCATGCTGGAGCAGATCCTGCAGGCCGGGCGGCGCAACAATCCGCGGGACGGGCTGAGTGGTGTCCTGATCGTGGACGATGATCTGTTCGTGCAGGTGCTCGAAGGCCCCCGTTCGACCCTGACGCGGACCTTCAGTCGCATCCAGGGCGATCCGCGGCATGAAAAGATCGTTCTGGCAGGCTTGACCGAGGTCGGCGACCGTCAGTTCGACGGATGGAATGTCTATGTCAGGCGCATGCCGGGACACTCATCTCGCCCGCCTTGGTTCTCACATCCCGACGTCACAACTTTTGACGCGTTTCTGGTCAGCGTGGAACGGCTATTATGCTTGGAGGGAGAGACCACGGCCTTGTCCTCCCGGACTAGTAAAATAACACTGGATTTTGCCTAGACATATCGGCACAACCGGTTTGAAATTAGCCACAATAAAAGTATGTGTTTCGGGTATGGATTGGGCAAGCAAAATCAAGGCGCTGCGCTATTTTGAGGACCTCAAGCAGGATGTCCTCGCGCGGCAGCTCGGCGTCAGCCAGGCCAGTGTGAGCCAGTGGGAGCGCGGCGTTGCCGAACCTCCCGAGGCCGCACAGCGCCGGCTGTTGCGTCGTCTGGCCCACACGCCGCCGGAACGTTTCCTGCGCGCGCTCAAGCAAAGCGTCCGCTCCAGCCCGAATGTCGCTTTCCTCATGGTTCGCCGTGGCGAAGACGTCGTCATCGAACTCGTGAGTGAAGGTCTGGAGGCACGAACCGATTTCCTCCGCACCGAGGATGTCGGCCTGCAGTTGCGCGGTCTGTTCGGACCCCAGGTCGACTCGCAGCTGGACGAACTGGTTCAGGCCGGCCTGTTCGAAGGCAAGCTGGACGCCGTGCATGCCTCAGCCGTGCTGACCCGAGATGGCCGGTCGAGCGCCGTCCAGGTCAGCATGATCCCCTTCCGGGTCCAGACCGCAGACGTGGATTATGTGGTTCGGGTCGAGGTGCGCTATCCGGCCGTTCCCGAGGAAGACCTTGAAAAGGTCGAGCCGGAAATGATCATGGTGCCGCAGCGCAAGCCCGAGCTGGAAGCCTGACGAGGCCCGGTTAGCGGTCGCCGAAAGCGCCGCGCAGCATCGCCATCTGGTCGGCAACCGGATTGGCATCGGTCTCAACCAGTCCATCGACATAGAGATTGTCGTCGATCCGCTTGAGCCGCTCATAGAGGCGGCGCGAGCGGGTCACCAGGTCCATGAGGACCGCCGGAGCGGTTTCGCCCTCAGGCCAAAGCCCATCGGTCGCCCGATCCGTGTTGAGACGGTATTTGCCGTCCGTGGCATCTTCCGCGCTCATTTCACCTTCCGACACAGCCCGCTGTGCCAGCAGCCAGGAGGCAGCCTGCATGAGGCGGGTCGTCAGCTTCATGCTTTCGGTCGCATAGGACAGGGCGCCAGCCCGGTCGAGCGATTTGGAATCGTCGCGACCCGGCCCGTCCAGATAGGCGGCCGTCTCTTCGACCAGATCCATGCCTTCCCGGAAGAGTTTCTGGAACATCTCCGAATTGGCAAAATCCTGGGCGCGGGCGGCAGGTGCGCCCCCGGCGGGGAAGAGGGTCGGCGTTTGATCGGTCATTTCGCGTCCGTTTTTCGGTCGATCTGAGGGCTCGAACGAATCAAAGCAATACGCGGGCCAGCTTGCCGAAAGAGTTTGATCAAAACTTAAACACGGCGTCGGCAGCCGAAAGACCCGCCTGCTTTTTGGCAGTCATCGCGTCAATCCGGGTCAGCTCTTCTTCCAGCAAAGCCCGCCGCTCCGCCAGATCATCCAGGGACAGGCCGGAGAGATCCTCGCCGGGAATGATGGCTGTCTTGGCCTTGTTGCTTGCCGCGCTATCATCATCATGAAACATGTCGGTCCACCCTTCGGTTTCCTTCCGGCCCGATCCTAGCGCGAGAGCGGAGTGTTTCCCATGTCCCTGCCTCAGAACCATCACATCGTGATCGCCCGCGAGCCCGGTGGGCCGGACGTCCTGACCCTTGTGGAGCGGCCTCTTCCCGTCGCCGGGCCCGGTGAAGTGTTGATCCGGAACACCGCCTGTGGCGTGAACCGGCCGGATCAGATCGAGCGCCTGGGCTTCTATCCGGCACCGCCCGGTGCGCCGGAGGGGCTGGGTCTGGAAGTCTCCGGACATGTCGCGGCGCTGGGCGAGGGCGTGACGGGCTGGAAAGAGGGCGATGCCGTCGTCGCCCTGGTCGCGGGCGGGGGCTATTCCGAATACGTCCCGGCCCCGGCCGGCTCGGTCCTGCCGGCGCCGAAGGGACTGGATCTTGTGGCGGCCGCCGGCCTGCCCGAGACCGTCTTCACGGTCTGGGCCAATGTGTTCGAAATCGGCGCATTGTCGCAAGACGAGACTTTTCTGGTTCATGGCGGGACGAGCGGGATCGGCACGACGGCGAACCAGATGGCCAAGGCACATGGCGCGCGGGTGATCGCCACGGCGGGGACACCGGAAAAGGTGGCGCTCTGCCAGGAGCTGGGGGCCGATATCGCGATCAACTACCGCGAGGAGGACTTCGAAGCCGTGGTCAGCGAGGCCGGCGGTGCCGATGTCATCCTCGACATGGTGGGCGGTTCCTACGTCCAGAAGAACATCAATTGCGCGCGGGCCGGTGCCCGCCTGGTCTCGATCGCCTTCCTGCAGGGCAGTCGCTGCGAGCTGGACCTGATGCGCGTCATGCTCAAGCGGATCACCCTCACCGGGTCCACCCTGCGCGCTCGCCCCGTGGCCGAAAAGGCTCGTCTGGCAGCGGCTATCCGCGAAACGGTGTGGCCGTGGATCGAGGCAGGCCAGCTGCGTCCCGTGATCGACAGCCGCTTCGCGCTTGCCGATGCGGTCTCGGCCCATGAGCGGCTCGACAGCGGCGCACACTCGGGCAAGATCCTTCTGACCTGCTGACAATCTCAGTCGCAGCCGCTTTGCAGGCCGCCGAAAACGCGATATAAAAGCCTCAAATCGCTTTGTATCGGGTCTGACCCTTGCAGAGCGTCGGAAGCCCAAGCCCGGCCGCCGCGTCGGGCTTTTTTTGTTTCTCCCCAACGAAGAGGGAATCCATGACCGAGATCCTGATGCCGAAAGCCACGGCTGTCTGGCTCGTCGACAACACGTCGCTGACCTTTGACCAGATCGCCGGTTTCTGCGGCCTGCACCCGCTTGAGGTGAAGGGGATCGCGGATGGTGATGTGGCTGTGGGTGTGCGTGGCGCCGATCCGATCTCCAACGGTCAGCTGACGCGCGAGGAAATCGAGAAGGCCGAAGCCAATTCGGACTACCAGATGACCGTGGTGAAGCCGAAATACGCGGATCTCCACTCCCCGTCCAAGCGCCGCGGCCCGCGCTACACGCCGCTGTCGCGTCGCCAGAACCGTCCGGACGCCATTGCCTGGCTGGTTCGCAATCACCCGGAACTGTCCGACGCGCAGATCTCCAAGCTGATCGGCACGACCAAGACGACGATCGGTGCCGTGCGTGAGCGGACCCACTGGAATTCCGCCAACATCAAGCCGACCGACCCGGTCTCGCTCGGCTTGTGCACGCAGATCGACCTCGACGAGCAGGTGAAGAAGGCCTCGGCCCGCCGCCGCAAGCTGGAAGAGGAAAATCCGGAAATGCTCGCCGATACGCTCAAGGCGCAGGAAGACCTGAAGACCGAGCAGGATGATGATTTCCGCACCAATGATGATATCGACCTGGAAACGCTGTTCGGCGGCTCCAAGGACTAAGGTCTGCGGATACCGGAATTTGAAGGGGGCGGTCCATCGGGCCGCCCTTTTTCATGTCTACTCCGCGGTCTCGCCGCGAAATTCATCCAGTTGTTCGCGATAGCTGGCTTCCTGGATGGGGCCGAGCACCAGATCGCCGATCATCCGGTTCTCCGGACTGCAGGCCGCGTACATGTAGATCACATTGTCGTTCTGGATCGGCGGATAGGCCGGCTGACCCTGCCGGGTGCTCTCCGGCCAGACCGTGTTGCGATATAGATCGCCCAATTGATCGGGGCCGGACTGCCAGTCGGTGCGCTCCTGGTAGAGGGCCATGAAGCATCCGGTCTCGAGGGCCGCGGGGTTTCCATTGTTTGCGACGGCCCGACGGATCTGGTTGGTCTCCCAGGCGGAGACCGCGACGATCACCGCGCCGAAGGTGATGGCACCCAGCGAGAGGACAAGAAGTTTGATGCGGACGGTCATATCCGGGGCTCCCATTCCCGATGGCATGGCCTGAAAGGGCTGCCGGTGGCGGCGCTGACGCGGGTCTGACGTGCCACTGGCGGGTCACTGGCGCAAGCCTGACGTGGCCGATCTCACGGAGAGGTGGTTTTTCGGGGTCATCCGATTACAACACCCACTCAGGAGAACATCATGGCTTTCAAGGCAGACGCCGCAAAGATCAAACGCTGGCGCGAAGAGCGGCACTGGTCGCAGGAACACCTGGCCGAACTGGCCGGGATCGGTCTGCGCACCCTGCAGCGCATCGAAAAGGGTGAGCCCGCCTCCAAGGACACGCTGATGGCCCTGGCGGCCGCGTTCGGGGTCGAGGTTCTGGCCCTGTGCATCGATCCGGAGGCCGAGGCGGCCGAGATTGTTCGCCAGAAGGATGAGAAGGTCCTGTCCGGCCTGCGCCTGTCCGTCGGGATCCATCTGGCCGGCTATGTCATCGGCATGGCCGTGTTCGCCGCGATCAGTATCGGGATCAATCCCGGCTACTGGGTCATGAAATGGCCGACCCTGTGGTGGACGGTGGGCATGGTCGCCCATGGCGGCACGCTGGCCATCGTCGAACTCGCCCTGCGCTTCCGGCGGACCCAGGTTCCCGCCTAGCGCAGCAGGTTGACCAGGCTCATCGAGATGGCGGGGAAGTAGGTCACCGCCATCAGGGCCACGAACAGGGCGCCATAGAAGGGCCAGATCGTCTTCACGGTTTCCTCCACCGGCACCTTGCCGATGGCGGAACCGACGAAGAGGACCGAGCCCACCGGCGGCGTCACCAGGCCGATGCCTAGATTGAGCATCATCACCACACCGAACTGGACCGGGTCCATGCCCAGCCCCGTCACGATGGGCAGGAAGATGGGCGTGGTGATCACGATCAGAGGCGACATGTCCATGAAGGTGCCCAGCACCAGCAGGATCACATTGATGATCAACAGGATCAGGATGGGATTGTCGGTCAGCGTGGTGATCAGGCTGGCCAGCTGCGCCGGGGCTTCCAGCAGGGCAAGTGTCCAGCCGAAGGCGGATGCCGAACCGATGATCAGCAGGACCATGGCCGTCGTCCGCACGGCCTGGACCGCGGCTTCCAGGAAGGCTTTCGCCCCCATGGATCGGTACAGGATGGCGGCAACGGCAACGGTATAGATGACGGCCACGGCCGAGCTTTCGGTAGCGGTGAAGAATCCGCCGAGGACACCGCCGACAATGATGATTGCGGTCATCAGGCCCGGCAGGGCCATGATCAGGGCGCGCAGGAAAACCATCCAGCCGGGAAATTCGCCGCGCGGATAGCCGCGTTTCACGGCGACGGCCCAGGCTGCGACCATCAGGGCTCCCCCGGTCAGGAGACCCGGCACGATGCCGGCCACGAAGAGCTCGCCGATCGAGACGCCCACGCCCGCTGCAGCGGCGTAGATGATCATGTTGTGCGACGGCGGAATGAGCAGGCCGCAAATGGCCGAGGTCGAGGTCACATTGACGGCGTAGTCGGCGTCATAGCCGCGCGACTTCATCATCGGCATCAGGGTGGAGCCCATGGCCGAGACCGAGGCAATGGCCGAGCCGGACACCGCGCCGAACAGCATGGAAGCGCCGACATCGACCTGGCCCAGTCCGCCGCGGGCGCGCCCGAAGGCGGCTTCGGCCACCCTGACCAGCCTTTCCGCGATGCCGGAGCGGTGCATGAGCTCACCGGCAAAGACGAAGAAGGGAATGGCCATCAGCGAGAAAACACTCATGCCTCCGGCCATGCGCTGGAACACGCCGATGGCGGGCAGATCCATGAAGAAGAAGGTGACGAGGGTGGCGCCCAGAAGGGAGAAGGCCACCGGGACCCCGCACACGAGCAGAAGCGTCAGGACGCCGAGAAGAATGGCGAGTTCCATGCCTTACGCCTCCGTTTCGCCGGCAGCCGCCGGGTTCAGGATTTCCAGGATGTTCTCCAGCGCGAACAGGGTGATCAGCGCGCCGGAAACCGGCAGCGGCAGATAGGCCGCGCCGCGCGGAATGCCCAGGGTCGGAATGACGTGTTCCCAGGTCCGCGTGATCAGCTCACCGCCCCAGACCGCCATGGCCACACCCACCAGTGCGACGACCAGCTGGGCGCCGATATTGATGAGTTTTTGCGGTCCGGCGGGCAGGACATTCACCAGCGCGGAAATGCGGATGTGAAAGCCTTCCTTCACGCCGGCCGCGGCGGCGAAGGAGACATACCAGATCATCAGCACGAGCGAGGCCTGTTCGGACCAGGACGGGCTGGCATTGAGCACATAGCGCGCGAAGACCTGCCAGCCGATGATCGCGGTCATCACGGTCAGACCGATAGCGCCCGCTATCAGCAGGCTGCGGCTCGCCAGGCGCAGGAGATGGGCCAGGGCAGACATCAGACCTCGCCTCCCATATTGCGGATATCTTCGACCAGGCGGCGCTGGACATCACTGGTCACATAGCGGTTCCAGACATCGCCCATGCGTTCTGAGAAGGCCCCGATATCGGGGATCTCATTGGCCTGGATGCCGGCGTCCAGCACCCGTTGGCGCGAGGCGTCGACCCGGGCGTCCCACAGGGCGCGCATCACGGGCACGCTTTCCCGCGCAGCCTGCCGGAACAGGTCCTGATCATCCGGTGACAGGCGGTCCCAGCTGCGCTTGGACATGACCAGGGCTTCCGGAGCCATCACATGGCGCGACAGGGAGTAATAGCGTGCGGCCTCGAAGTGACGGGTGGCTTCATAGGAGGGCCAGTTGTTCTCGGCGCCGTCGATCACACCCTGAACCAGGCCCTGATAGACCTCGCCAAAGGACATCGGCGTGGCATTGGCCCCCAGGGCGGCGACCATGGAGACATAGACGTCGGAATTGGGCACGCGGATCTTCAGGCCCTGCAGGTCGGCGGGTTCCATGATCGGTCCGCGCGTATTGTAGAAACTGCGGGCGCCACTGTCATAGAAGCACAGGCCGATCAGGCCGTGCGGTTCCAGCGAATCCAGGATGGTCTGGCCGGGTGCCCCGTCCAGCGAGCGGCGCATGTGATCGATGGAATTGAACAGGAAGGGCAGGGCCGGAACCACGGTCTCCGACGCGATCGAGTTCAGCGGTGCCAGATTGACCCGGTTGAGGTCCAGCGCACCGAATACGGTCAGTTCCAGCGTGTCCCGCTCCGAACCCAGCTGGCCGCCGGCGAAGATCTTCATCGACAAGCGGCCACCGGAGCGTTCCGCGATGATGTCGGCCATCGCCTGCACGCCCTGCACGGTCGGATAGTCGGCCGCATGGGCGTCAGCCGAATTGAGAGCGCGTTCCCCGCGTCCGCAACCGGCCACGGCGAGTGCCGCGCCCGAGGCAATCAGATGGCGTCGATTGATCATGGCCTCTCCCCCTGATCCGCGGCGAGACTAGTTCGCCGGCACCAGGCTGTTCAGCCAGTCTTCCAGATTTGTGTAGCCATCGCCATCACTATCCAGAGCCCCGTCGGACGGATCGGAGGCGTCCAGGCCATGGGTCTCTTCCCACGCGTCCGGCATGCCGTCGCCATCACTGTCCGGACGCGGTTCGCCGCCCGGCAGGTCCGGCCAGCCACCCACTTCGGCTTCCGAGGAGATGATGCCGCCCGTACCATTGATCACGTCATTGATCACGCGCTCGTCCACGGCATCGCGCCACAGCGAGGCGCCTGCGCCTTCGAGAACATCGCGATAGGCGTCCAGGGCCGTCTGGGTCTCGCCGAAGACGACATCATAGGGCTCATCCACCCAGCTCAGCTCGTGCGCGGCGGAGCGCAGCATGGGCAATTGCTCACCCAGCGCACCATCCATCGTATTGCCGGCGAAATAGGCGCGGCCCGTCGCATTGCGCATGTAGAAGATGATCGGGCCAAGCGTATTCGGCCCCTGGACATAGGCATTGTTGACGAAATTGTACTGCGCCACCGAGGCCGGATCGAGATCCGTGCCGGCGGCGTAGTGGTAATCCGTGCCCTCGCGGCCATAGAGCGGCGGCTGGTTCAGGCCCATGTGCTGGCTGGGATCGAAGGAGGCGCTTTCCGGGACCCAGTCCCAGAAATCGGTCTGCGCGCCATGGCCCCAATTGTAGAAAACGTTGTTGCGGAAATCGAGCAGCAGCCCGTCCGGATCATCAAACGGGGTCGCGTAATTGCCGATCCGCGGCATGCGGGAATGGTTGTTGGCCCACAGATTGTGGTGCCAGGAATAGCGGGCGCCGGCATTGCCCCGGATCAGGCTGCCATAGGCGCGGTCGCCCTTCTCATGGCCGGCATCGTACAGGCCTTCGGAAATGATCGACCACTGCACCGTCAGATTGGTCAGGTGTTTCTGGCCCGGCAGGCCGCGGAAGCTCTGCGAGGAGGACAGGACCTCGTCGATCGCCCAGCTGGTGGAGACGTGGTCGACGATGATGTCGGAACCGCCCACGATCGAGATGCTGTCATCCTCGACCAGGCTCTCCCCGCCGATGCGGGAGCGGATATAGCGGACCACGACATTGTTGGCATTGATGCGCAGCGGATAGTCGCGCAGCGCGATGCCGGCACCGGGCGCCGTCTGGCCGGCAATGGTGATGTAGTCGTTCTCGATGGTCAGCCGGCTTTCCAGCTGGATCGTGCCGGAGACGGCGAAGACCACGGTGCGCGGACCGTCTGCTTCAACCGCTTCGCGCAGGGAGCCGGGGCCGCTGTCATTGAGATTGGTGACCGTATAGACCGTGCCGCCGCGACCGCCGACCGAATAGCGGCCGAACCCGTCAGCGCCCGGGAAGGCGATGATCTGCGGGGTGGCTTCGGGCGTGACGGCCGGTTCGGCATGGGGTGAGGCGGGCGCCGCCGGGGCGGTGTCGGACTGCGGCGTATCGCTGCAACCGGTCGCGATGGCGCAAACGCCAATGAGCAAAGCGCTTCTGAACATGTCCGTCTCCTCCCGGGCCTGCCTCTATACCCCTGCAGAGCCCCAATTGCTGGCCGCAGATTTGTCCTTGCGGCTTGATCTTGAGGGAATACCGTGAAAAATGACACCGGTTTCCTTTTTTGGAACCGTAACCCAAATCGAAGGCGGTTCAAGCCCCTTCGTCAGACCAACCCGCCGCACAACAAGGCGAGGAAAACCGGGGAATGCACGCTTTGACGCCTAATCAGAAATCCATCTCGGATGCGTTCGTTTCGGCTCGCCGCAAGGCAGTCGGCCTGCCGGAATATCCCGGAACCCTGCCGGGCAGCATGGCGGAAGGCTACGAGATCCAGGATTACTCGATTGCGCGCTGGCCGGATGCGGTGGCCGGTTGGAAAATCGGTCTGGTGCCGCCCGCCTACCGCGAAGCGGTCGGGGCGGAGCGTCTGGTCGGGCCGGTGTTTTCCGGCCTGGTGCACAGCCATGTCGAAGGCGAGCTCCACGACATGCCGGTCTTCGCGGATGGCTTTGCCGCCGTGGAAGCAGAATTCATCATCAAGCTGGGCCGCGATGTTCCGGTCGGAACCCAGATCACGCCGGAACTGGCGCGGGACGTGACGGCCTCCCTGCATGTCGGCGTGGAGATTGCCTCCAGCCCCTTTCCCGGGATCAATGATCTCGGTCCGATCTGCGTGATCACGGATTTCGGCAATAATTACGGCGTCATTCTGGGGCCGGAAATCGAAGGCTGGCGGACGCGGGATCTCACCGACATGCCGGCCAAGGTTGAAATCAATGGCGAGACCGTCGGCGAAACCACGGCGGCAGCGCTGCCGGGCGGACCGCTGGGTGCGCTGGAATTCATCCTGCGCCTGATGCAGGTGCGGGGCATCGACCTGCCGGCGGGCACACTGATCTCCACCGGTGCGGTGACCGGCGTCCACCAGGCCGAGGTCGGTGCCAAAAGCCGGGTGAGCTTCGGTGCCGATGGCGCGTTCGACCTGGTCCTCAGCCCCCTGTCGCCGATGGCCGAGTCGGGCAGCACGGCGGCCAACGGCTGACGCCCGGGCGCCGCCGCGCGCCGGGACCGAATTTCCTTCATTCCCGCAAACCGCTCCCCGGGTGCACGCCTGGGGTGCGCCTTGGCGATTTGCCCGCATGTCAACCCGAGGGGCGACGCAAAGCGGTGGCCCGGTCGGGAAATACGGTTAACGACCGGATCGGCGGGAAAATTGCAGAAAACTGCGATGAACGTCCTGAAATGGGCGATGAACGTCGTCGGGATCGATTTTCAGGACCGGGGGCGCTAGGCGTATAATCCGGGAATGAAACTGGACATGCACATGCCGTTTGCGCAACCCGGCCCGTCGGGCTGGATCAACGCCCGCTGGGGGGCGTCACCGGGCTTTCTGACCGTGGTGGCGCTGTCCTTCGGTTTTTGGGGAAGCTTCTCGCTTTTGGCCCTTGCGGCCAATTGGGAGTCGATCAGCGCCCATCTTCCCATGCTGTGGCGTTTCGTTCTCGCCGACGGTATCGGCGCGCTGCTGTCGATCGCGATTGCCTGGCGCCTGTCCGAAGTGCGGGGCTGGACCGCGCCGGCGCGACTGGTTCTCGCTGCAGCGCTGTCCCTCGTCGGGGTCACGATCTATGCCTGCCTCGCTGCCTTTCTGATCGCGCCGATGCGGGCGGACCGGCTCGACGGGATCGCGGCGGGCATCCACGTGCTCCAGATGATGTTCAAGCACTACTGGATCTTCATCGCCCATGCCGGTTTCTTCCTGCTGCTCGATCAGGACCGCCCCGTGCCGGCCGAGAAACAGGCCGAGGATGCCCGTTTCGAGGCCCTGCGCACGGCCATGCTGGGCAAGGATGAAGCTGTTGCCGGCATGAATGCCCGCTGGTTCTGGACTTTCCAGGGCGTGTTCTGGGGCGGGATGTTCGTCTTCTCGACCGCCAATGCGATCAATTCCGGCGAAAACGCACTCAATATCTGGCGGATCGCCATGGTGGAGAGTATCGGCCTGGTGATGACGGCCCTGGCCCACCATCTGGCCATGGCCCCGTCGCGCGCCTGGCCCTTGTATCGCCGGGCAGCGCTGGCCCTGACCTGCGCCATCGCCCTGACCCTCACCTATATCGTGTCGATCTGGGTCTGCTACTACGTCATCTTTCCGGTGCCCGCGCCGATCCGCTATGGCGAGCCGATCGATACCGGGTTCGGCTTCCTGCTCTACATGACGCCGCGCTGGCTGTTCTTGAACTTCCCGGTCTTCGTGGGCTGGTCCGGCTTCTATCTCGCCCTGGATACGGCGCGCCGGCTGCGGGTGCAGGAGCGTCAGATCTACAATTCGATCATGCTGGCCCAGGAATCCCAGCTGAAAATGCTGCGCTTCCAGCTCAACCCGCATTTCCTGTTCAACACGCTCAACGCCATTTCCACCCTGTTGCTGGACAACCGGAATGAAGAGGCGGACGTGATGCTGACCCGTCTGTCCCGCTTTTTGCGGTTCACGCTGGATGTGGCGCCGGATGACCAGATGACGCTGAGTCAGGAGCTCGATGCCCAGCAACTTTATCTGGACATTGAATCCACTCGCTTCGGTGAGCGTCTCGATGTCAGCATCGATGTCGAGCCGGGGGTCGAGAACGCATTGGTCCCGACCCTGATCCTGCAGCCCTTGCTGGAGAATGCGGTCAAGTATGCGGTCTCCCGGACCATTGAACCGGTGAAGGTCCATGTGCGGGCCCGGTCGCCGGAGCCGGGGCGTTTGCAGATTTCCGTGCGGGATACCGGTGGCGGCAATGGCCAGCCCCTGCCCTCATCGGGTGGCGGTGTTGGCCTGTCGAACATCCGGTCGCGGCTGGAGGTTCTGTACGGTGAGCGGGCCAGTATGACGGCTGCGTCCACCGAGGCAGGCGGGTTTGAAGTAGTTCTGGATTTGCCGCTGACGACGGTGCGGAGAAACGGGGAGGAATATGATGCGCGTTTTGCTGGTTGATGATGAGCCCCTGGCCCTGCGCCGCCTGGAGATCCTTCTGTCCCGCCGGCCCTGGGTCGAGGTCGTGGCCGCCGTGCGTGATGGTCATGCCGCCGCCCGCGCCGCTGAAGAACTGAAGCCTGATGTCGTGTTCCTGGAT
>NZLV01000076.1 GCA_002694345.1 Maricaulis sp. | reverse complement strand
TGGCCTATGGCGTCAAGGATTTGGCGTTCCGCGTTTTCCTTCTCTACTACTATAATTTCGTGGTTGGCGCTCCGGCGGCCCTGGTCTCCGCGGCCATCATGGTCGCGCTGGTGATCGACGCGTTTTCCGATCCGATCGTCGGCCAGATTTCCGACAATCTGCGGACCAAGTGGGGGCGACGCCACCCCCTCATGTATCTGTCCGCCATCCCGGCCTCGCTGTCTTTCTTCTTCCTCTGGCTGCCGCCGGAAGGGCTCGAAGGCGCGTCGCTCTTCATCTATCTGGTCGTGCTCGCCTCGGCGGTGCGAACCTTCATCACCCTGTATGAAATCCCCAGTTCGGCGCTCGCGCCGGAACTGGCGACGGATTATGACGAGCGCACCACGATTGCCGGATACCGTTTCTTCTTCGGCTATATCGGCGGGATCGGCCTCTACGTCCTTTCCCTCGTCATTTTCTTTCCGCCGACGCCGGATCATCCCTACGGGATCACCAATCCGGCCGGCTATCTGCCCTTCGGGATCCTTGGTTCGATGATCATGATCTCGACCGTGCTCATGTCGACCCTGGGGACGCATGGCCGGATCAAGTACATGCGGCACCTGCCGCCGCCGCAGCGGCGCAATCCGCTGGAGACACTGATGCTGATGCGCCGGACATTCGCCCACAAGGGTTTCCTGGCCATCCTCGGTTTTGGCGTTCTCAAATACACCGGTCTGGGCATCACCTCGGCGCTGGCCCTTTATTTCGGGTCCCTCTTCTGGGGGCTGAATTCCGGTCAGATGGGCATTCTGGCGGCTGATGCCGCGCTCGGGGCGACCCTCGCCCTGGTCCTGGCGCCGCGCCTGTCCAAGCGGCTCGGCAAGAAGGGGGCGGCTTTCGTCCTGTCCCTGACCGCCATCCTCTTCACCTGTGCGCCCTATGTCCTGCGCCTGCTGGGTGTGTTCTATGAGAATGGCAGCCCGGCTCTCCTGCCGACCCTGTTCATGCTGTCGGCGATCTACACGATGTGCGGCATCTCCTCGGCCATCCTGGTGCATGCCATGATTGGCGATGTCATCGATGACAGCTCGCTGAAAACCGGTCGCCGGGCCGAGGGCCTGTTCTACGCCGCCAATTCCTTCATGCAGAAATGTTCGTCCGGTCTGGGCGTGTTTGCGGCCGGGATCATGCTGTCCGTGGTCGGCATGCCGGACGGGGCCCGCCATGGCGGTGTCGACCCGGACGTGACGCTGCACCTGGTGCAGCTCTACATCCCGGTGATTGCGGTCCTGTACACGGTTGGTGCGCTTCTGCTGCGCTTCTACAAGATCGACCGGGCCAGTCATGAGGCCAATCTGGCCTCGATCCGGGCCAAGGAAGCCGCCCAGCTGACTGAAAACACCACTTCATGACCGAAGAAATGACGATGCGGAGAAATCATGTCCCTGCGTAACGCCGCCTATATTGCCGGTGCCTTTGAGCACCCGACCCGCCTGGCACCCGACAAGACCACGCCGCAGCTGCATGCCGAATGTGCGGCCGGTGCGCTGGCCGATGCCGGGCTCTCCATCGAGGATGTGGACGGGTATTTCTGCGCCACGGATGCGCCGGGCTTTGGTCCGATCTCCATGGTGGACTATCTCGGCTTGCGGGTGCGGCACACGGACTCCACCGAGATGGGCGGCTGTACCTATATCCAGCACGTCGCCCATGCGGCGGAAGCGATTGCGGCCGGCAAGTGCAAGGTGGCCCTCATCACCCTGGCCGGGCGTCCGCGCTCGGAGAACGTGATGCGGTTCCGGCCCGGCGCGCCGGAACAGGCCTTCGAGCAATGGATCGGCCTGACCAATCACACCTCCTACGGGATGTGCGCGGTCCGGCACATGCATGAGTTCGGCACGACGTCGGAGCAGCTGGCCTGGATCAAGGTCGCGGCCTCGCACCATGCCCAGCACAATGAGCACGCCATGCTGCCCAAAGTGGTCAGCGTGGAGGATGTGCTGGAAAGCCCGATGATTGCCGATCCGCTGCACCGGCTGGACTGCTGCGTGACGACGGATGGCGGGGGTGCGCTGGTCGTGGTGGCGCCGGAAATTGCCAAGACACTCAATCGTCCCCTCATCGCCCTGCGCGGTGCGGGCGAGGCGACGAAAGGACCGTCCGGGGGGCTGGGGCTCGATCTGACGGTCTCCGCCGCGGCCCGCTCGGGCCCGGCGGCTTTCGCCGAGGCGGGCGTGACGCCGGCCGACATCAAATACGCCTCCATCTATGACAGCTTCACCATCACCGTTCTGATCCAGCTGGAAGACCTCGGTTTCTGCGCCAAGGGCGAAGGCGGCAAGTTCGTCGCTGACGGCAATCTGATCTCCGGCACCGGCAAATTGCCCTTCAACACGGATGGCGGCGGGCTGTGCAACAACCACCCCATGTTCCGTGGCGGCATCACCAAGGTGATCGAGGCTGTCCGTCAATTGCGCGGTGAGGCTCACCCCGCCGTGCAGGTGCCCAATTGCGACCTGGCCGTGGCCACCGGTATCGGCGGCTCGCTGGGCGCGCGTCACGGCGCCGCCACCGTCATTCTGGAGCGTCAGTCATGAGCGATCGCAAGCTTCCGGCCCCGCAACCCAATGCGGAAACCGAAACCTTCTGGGATGCCGCGTCGAACGGCGTGCTCAAGATCAAGCGCTGCGGCGACTGCAACCAGGCGCACTACTACCCGCGGGCGATCTGTCCGCATTGCGGCTCGGCGAAGACCGAGTGGATCGACACGGCGGGGAACGGCGAGATCTATTCTGTGTCCGTGATGCGCCGCGGCGAAGGGGCTCCGTTCGCGGTGGCCTATGTCACCCTCGATGAGGGACCGGCCATGCTGACCAATATCGTGGCCGATGATTTCGACAGCCTGGCCATCGGCCAGCGCGTCGAAGTGGTTTTCACACCGACAGAAGACGGGGCTCCACCCGTCCCCATGTTCACACCAAGGGGAGGCTAGTCATGGCGACCATTGAACTCACCAACCCGGCCGATGCCCTGGAGGCTTTCCGCAAGGAAGCTGCCGCCTGGCTCGCCGAGAATTTTCCGAAAACCCTGGTCGGAAAGGAAAACGTCCTCGCCACCGTTGAGGGTGAGGCCAAGGCCGACCCGGACGCCAAGGCCTGGAAGAAGGCCATGGGCGAAAAGGGCTGGGGCACACCGACCTGGCCGAAGGAATATGGCGGCGGCGGTCTGAGCTTCAAGGAAGCCCGGGTCCTGCAGGAGGAAATGGGCAAGGTCGGGGCGTGGAACCCGATCGGCGGCATGGGCGTGATGATGCTCGGGCCGACCCTGCTGGAATTTGCTTCCGAGGAGCAGAAAAAGCGCCACATCCCGCTGATCTGCCGCGGCGAGATCCGCTGGTGCCAGGGCTATTCCGAGCCGGGCGCCGGCTCCGACCTCGCCAGCCTGCAGACCAAGTGCGAGGACAAGGGCGACCACTATCTGATCAATGGCCAGAAGACCTGGACGTCGGGCGGTCAGTGGGCCGACTGGTGCTTCGCCCTGGTCCGCACCGACACGTCCAAGAAGCATGAGGGCATCTCCTTCATCCTGCTGGACATGAAGACGCCGGGCGTCGAGGTGAAGCCGATCCGCATGATTTCCGGCACCTCGCCTTTCTGCGAGACCTTCTTCACCGACGTCAAAGTGCCCAAGGAAAACCTGGTCGGCGAACTGGGTCAGGGCTGGACGATCGGCAAGCGCCTGCTCCAGCACGAGCGCACCAATCTGTCCGGTGGCGGGTCGATGAGCCGCGGCCAGGGCCCGTCCCTGTCTGACATTGCCAAGCATTATGTCGGCGTGGACAGCGAAGGCCGGATCGCCGATGCCGAACTGCGCACCAAGATCATCAAGCACGAGATGGAGGCCAAGGCCTTCGGCCTCACCGCCCGCCGCGTGATGGCGGAATCCAAGTCCGGTGGTGTCTCGCTGGCCTCGTCCATTCTCAAGAATGTCGGCGCCCGCATCACCCAGGAACGGGCTGAACTGACCCTGGAAATCATGGGGATGAACGGTCTGGGCTGGGAAGGCGACGGCTTCAATGCGGCCGAGCTGGGCGCCACGCGCGGCTGGCTGTGGGGCAAGGCCGTGTCGATCTATGGCGGCACGACCGAGATCCAGAACAATGTCGTGGCCAAGCGCATTCTTGGCATGCTGGACCACCAGTAGGGGAGACAGAGACAATGGCTGTCCTGAACGAAGAACAGACCATGCTGCGCGATATGGCGCGCGAATGGTCGAAGAATGAATCGCCGGTCTCCGCTTTCCGCAAGGTGCGTGATGCCGGTGAGGCGATCGGGTTCGACCCGGCCGCCTTTGCCGCCCAGGCCGAAATGGGCTGGACCGGGGTCATCATCCCGGAAGCCTATGGCGGATCCGATTTCGGCTATCTCAGCCTCGGCCTCGTGCTGGAGGAAACCGGCCGCACCCTGACGGCCAGCCCGCTTGGTGCGACCGCGCTCGCGGCGACGTCCGCCCTGCTGCTGGGTGGCAGTGAGGCCCAGAAAGAGGCCTGGCTGCCGAAGATCGCGACCGGTGAGACCATCGCCGCGCTCGCGGTTGATGAAGGTCCGCGGCATGATCCCTCGAAGATCGAGGCCAAGGCGGAAAAGTCCGGCGATGGCTGGGTGCTGAGCGGTGAGAAGGCCTTCGTGGCCGAGGGCGATAGCGCCCATCTTTTCATCGTGGCGGCGCAGACCGGCGAAGGCGTCGGGCTTTTCGTGGTGCCGGGTGATGCCGCCGGGATCACCCGCAAATCGCGCAACATGGTCGATGCCCGCTCCCATGCCGCTGTCAGCTTTGACGGTGTGACGCTGGGCGGTGATGCGCTGATCGGTTCGGCCGACGGGGCGGATCTGCTCGATCAGGTGCTCGACCGGGCCCGCGCCGGTGTGGCGGCGGAAATGCTCGGCATGGCCGTTCAGGCCTTCGAGGACACGCTGGCCTATCTCAAGACCCGCGAGCAATTCGGCGAAATCCTGTCGCGCTTCCAGGCGCTGCAACACCGGATGGCGGTCCAGTTCACCCAGATCGAGCTGATGCGCTCGGCGGTCGAGGGGGCGCTGGAAGCCATTGATGCGGGTCGCGACGACATTGCCGAACTGGTTTCCCTGTCCAAGGCGACAGCCTGTGACACGCTGCATCTGGTGTCCCGGGAAATGATCCAGCTGCATGGCGGGATCGGCATGACGGACGAGCATCATGCCGGCTTCTACATCAAGCGGGCCCGGATCCTGGAGAATGCCTGGGGCAATGCCTCCTTCCACCGGGAGCGCTATGCGCGCCTGCGTGGGTATTGAGCCAAGACCCGGCTCCGCTCGAAACATCCCCGCCCGACGCGCCAGCGCGCCGGGCGGGCAGTGTCGAAAACCGCGAGCGCGCCTATGACCGTTATGTCGAAGGCAATCTGAGACGGAATTACTTCGCGCATTTCACCCACGGCATGCTGGGCATGACCGGGTTCCGTCTGATCTTTGCGCCGACCTTCGTGCCGGCCTATCTGCACATGCTGACAGGATCCGCGCTCTTCGTGGGTCTCGGGCAGGCGCTGATCCAGGCCGGGGCGATTGCCTCGCCCATCATGGGCGCGGCCCAGATCGAGCATCGCCGCCATGTCATGCCGGCGGCCATGACGATCGGCGTGCTGATGCGGGTCCAGCTGCTGGGCCTGGCCCTGGCGGGCTGGTTCCTGACCGGCTCGCTGCTGCTGGCTGCCACCTTCCTCTTCCTGTTCCTGTTCGGCTTTTTCCTGGGCTCCCAGCGCGTGGCTTTCCAGGTCGTGCTGGCCAAGGTGATTCCGATCCGCTTGCGCGGGCGGCTCCAGGCCTGGCGCAACCTCGCCGGCGGGGCGATCGCGGCGGGACTGTCCTGGTGGGCCGGGGTCTATCTGATCGGGCCCAATGTGTTCGGCAATGGCTATGCCACCACCTTCATGATGGCTTTCCTGCTGACCAGCGCCGGTCTCACCACGCTCTATCTCTTCATGCGCGAGCCGGGCAGTCCGACCGTGCGCGCGCAAATGCCTTTTCTGGAACGGTTGAAGGAATTCCCGGTCCTGCTGGAGGATCGCGATTATCGCAATTTCCTGATCGCCCTGGTCTTCGCCACGATGGGCCGGATCGCGATCCCGTTCTGCATCATCCTGGCCGGCCGTCGCATGGATATCGACGGTGCCGCCATCGGCTTGCTCTCGCTGGCCTTCCTGGGCGCGGACACGCTGACCAATCTGATCTGGGGGACGCTGGGGGACAAGTACGGGTTCCGACTCACTTTCATCGGGACTGTGGCCCTGTGGCTGATTTCCCTCGCCGGCATGCTCTTCGCCAGTGCACCATGGCACTTCCTGCTGGCCTTTTTCGGGCTCGGCGCGGCGATGTCCGGCAATATGATGAGTGTGACGACCCTGGTTCTGGAGTTCGGGCATCGCGATGACATCCCGATGCGGCTGGCCTTTTCGACCACGGCGGAAACCAGCATTGCCACCATCGGACCCATTGTGGGCGGAGTGATTGCGGCCGTTTTCGGCCTTGTCCCGGTCTTCCTGATTTCGATCGCGGCCCTGGCTGTCGCGTTGGCCGTTCTCGTGTTGGCAGTACGGGAGCCGCGTCATCTGTGAATGATTGACGTTTACGGAAACGGACGCCTGATTACCTAATTATATCAAGAAAACCTCGTTTTGGTTTCTTGACTTGCCCAAAACACATTGATCTAATCGAATGTGCGGTATGCCAAAAAAACAAGCAACCGCTCAGTCTGGGAGGAGATTATGACTGTTAAGGGTCTAATGCGTGCGTCGAGCGCGCTGACTGCCCTTGCGCTGACAGCGGGGCTTGGTGCCACCGCTCTGGCGCAAGACGACGATGTGATCATCGTTACAGGTTCCGTGATTCAGGGGACGCCCGAGGATGCGGCGCTTCCGGTCGACGTGCTGTCGGCTGAAGAGCTCGCTCGCCTGGGTAACCCGTCGCCGGTTGAACTGATCAAGGCCTTGCCGGTATCCAGCGGGGTCATCGGGGACACGAACCAGTTCGACAGCCGGTCGCAAGCCACTGAAGGCATGGCGTCGGTCAACCTGCGGGGCCTGAGCCCGCAGCGTACCCTCGTTCTGCTCAACAACCGCCGCCTGGTGTCGGCCGGTACGGGCACGCCCTTCGTGGACGTGAACCTGCTGCCGCATGCCGCCATCGGCCGGATCGAGATCCTGAAGGACGGCGCTGCCGCCATCTACGGGTCCGACGCTGTGGGCGGTGTGGTCAACTTCATCACCCGGACGGGCCAGGACGGTTTCCGTGTCGGTGGTGACTACACCTTTATTTCCGACAGTGATGGCGACTACACGCTGCAGGCCAGCTTCGGCCAGGGCGGGGATAATTGGGACCTGCTGCTGGCTGCCGGCTACCAGCACCGTTCCGAGCTCCAGGCCCGTGACCGTGACTTCGCTGTCCGCGATTTCGAATACAATCCGGAAGGCGGCTGGACCGGTGGCGGCAACCCCGCAACCTTCCTGCCTCTCGGTGTGATTCCCGGTGTCGGTGTCGCTCCGATCGGCGGCCTGCGCGCCGACCCGGACTGTGCCGTTCTCGGCGGCTATGTGACGGCAACCGGCTGGTGCCGCACCCAGTACACCGGCTTCGACAACCTGGTTGAGGAAGAAGACCGCTTCCAGCTCTATGCCCAATACAATGTCGACATTTCCGACACGGTGTCCTGGGATCTGAGCATTCTGTACGGCAATGACGAAATCCCGGAATACCGGACCTCGCCCATGTATCTTCTGACCCAGCCGCCGTCGGCGTCTGTGGGCGGTTCGCCGAGCGGCTTCATCGTGCCGGCCAACAATCCGGGCTTCATCCAGATGGTCACGGAAAACCCGGGCTATGTCCCTGCGACGACCGTGGCAGCCCTGTTCCCGACGCTGCTCTTCCGCCCGCTCATGGCTGGCGGCAACCCGGCCTTCGACAATGATCTGGGTTCGTCAACGGGCTTCCGGGAAAATGACAGCTTCCGGGTGTCTTCCGGCTTCAGCTTCGATATCAGCGACACGCTGAATTTCAATGTGGCGGCGACCTATCACCGTTTTGAACGCTACTTCACCGGCTATGACAGCTTCGGTGACCGCGTCCAGCTGGCCCTGCTGGGTTATGGTGGTGCGAATTGTACGCCGTTCAATGGCTCGCCGGGTGTTGGTGACTGTTCGTGGTACAACCCGTTCGGTAACCAGGCGCCGGTCAACCCGGTCACGGGTGTCGAGCGTCCGGGCAGTGAGCCCAACCAGAACAGCGCGGAACTGATCAACTGGTTCTTCGTTGAATCCACCTCTCTGCTGGAAACCGAGCTCTTCGTGCTCGATGCCACCTTCAGCGGCGAGACCGGTTGGGAAATGTCCGGTGGTCCGGTCATGTTCGGTGTCGGCGCGCAATATCGCCAGAACACCTTCGCGGCGACCTATGGCGACAATAACAATATTGCCGTCAATCCGTGCCGCGACACGCCGGTCTATGGCAATACGACCTGTAACCCGGCCAATGGTGCCCTGGCCTTCCTCGGCTCCAACGCCAACTCCACCACCGACAATGATGTCTACGCCGTCTTCGGCGAACTTCAGCTGCCGGTGACGGATGACTTCAACGTTCAGCTCGCTGCTCGCTTTGAAGACTATGGCGGGGGTACGGGCTCCACGTTCGACCCGAAGATCACGGCCCGTTGGCAGATCAATGACACCTTCGCCCTTCGCGGCTCGGTGGCAACGACCTTCCGCGGCCCGCCGGCCCAACAGCTGGCTGATCGCAATGTCACCTCGCTGCAGGTCATCGCCTCGAGCTTCCGCCCGGTCGATGTCTACGGCAATCCGAACCTGGCGCCGGAATCCGCGACCAACTACTCGGTCGGTTTCCTGGTTGATACGGGGCCGTTCACGGCCAGCATCGACTACTTCCGCTACGAGATCGAAGACACCATCACGGTGGAACCGCTCTCGGGCATGGTGGAAACCCTGTTCGCCGATCCGGCCAATTGCACCGACGCAGCCTTTGACGGCCTGCGGGAACGCTTCCTGTTCAATGACGGTGCCGGTGTCCCGGGTGCGGGTACCTGCGCGGCCTCGAACATTTCGCGGGTCCGTACCGGCTGGGTGAATGGCGGCAGCCTGACCAGCTCGGGCATCGACTTCTTCCTGAACTATGACTTCGGTGATGTGGCCGGTGGCCTGCTGAATGGTGGCGTCACCGCGACCTACATGCTCGGCAATGAGCTGGGTCCGGAAACGGTCGAGGGTATCCAGGTTCAGGACGGTTTCGATGGCGTTGGCTATCTGAACTTCCAGACCACGGCCTACCCGGTGCCGGAGTGGAAGCTCCGCGGTTTCCTGGAATACACGATCGGGGATTTCGATGCCCGTCTGACGATGAACTACATCGACAGCTATCGTGACCAGCGCGCCGATCTGGGCACCGGTCCGTTCGCTCCGAATCCCTACATCACCGGTAATCCGGTCCTGATGCAGGGTGCGACGATCGACAGCCAGATCACCACCGACCTCAACCTCATCTACAATTTCGGCGAAGTGACGCGTTTCTCGATCACCGCGCTGAACATCACGGATGAAGAGCCGGCTCTGGCCCGTCTCGACTACAACTATGATCCCTTCACGGGTAATCCGCTCGGCCGGATGATCCGTATCGGGTTCAGCTCCGAGTTCTAGTCGAACGCCAGCCCATCAAGGAAAAGGCCCCGGTTATCCGACCGGGGCCTTTTTCTGTTGTGGCTCACCTGGGTGCGGCCTTGGCGCGGGCCGGTCCGTGCCTAGTCGGCGCAGATGGTCTTGGGGTCGGCGAACAGGCCGTAGGCCAGGGTCGATCCGTACAGGGCGAGCGCCTTTTCCGGCGCGATGCGCTGTGCCCAGCTGCGCAGGTCATAGGCCGAGTTCAGCGAGCCCATGATCAATTGCGAGGCGACTAGCGGATCGATCGCCCGTACCGAGCCTTCCGTGATCCCGTCGATCAGCATGCCGGCGAAGCGGCGGGCCATCCGGTTCGAGCTGTCGATCA
>NZLV01000075.1 GCA_002694345.1 Maricaulis sp. | reverse complement strand
GATGCAGGCCTTCAATCCGGAGACCGGGGTAGAGGATATCGCCGCCACGATTACCCATCTGCGCGGCATGGACATCTGCACGGGCAGGGTCGGCGCCATGGGCTATTGCCTGGGTGGCCTGCTCGCCTACCTCACCGCCACCCGCACCGACAGCGATGCGTCAGTCGGTTATTATGGTGTGTCGATCTCGGACCGGCTCGACGAAGCCGCCAATATCACCCACCCGCTCATGCTGCACATTGCCGGCAAGGACCAGTTCGTCCCGCCAGAGGCCCAGGCCGCCATGCATGCCGGTCTCGATGACCATCCGCAGGTGACCCTGCATGACTACCCCGAAGATGATCATGCCTTCGCCCGCCCGGAAGGCGCTCATTACAATGAAAAAAGCGCGGCACTGGCAAACCAGCGCACGCGCGATTTCCTCAAAACCCATCTGGGTTAGACAGGATCAGTCGACCACACTGGCCGCGGCCCAGGCGTCGCGGCTGGTGAGGCGCTTGAAATAGGCCTGCACACTCTCCGATGACTCGCCTAATTTCCCAATTAATTTAAGAAGATAGAGCATATATCCGACCGATATATCGGCGGCGGTGAAGCGCTCTCCTGCCAGATAGGCGCCCTCAGCGAGCCCATTTTTCGCGATGAATTCCAAACCCTTGGAGGTTTCATCCCAGGCCCAGGCAGCGATACCCGCATTGCGGGCCTTTTCCGGCAGGATGAAGGTGTGGGCCAGCAGCATGTTGATCCCCACACCCATGCCGGCCTCGCCGAAATGGAACCATTGCAGATAACGGCCATAGGCCGGGTCATCCACGGCCGGCAGAAGATCGGTCGGGCCATAGCGATTCAGCAGGAATTCCATGATGGCCAGGGATTCCACGATGACCTCGCCATTCGCTTCCAGCGCCGGAACCTTCCGCATCGGATTGATCTTGGCATAGGCCTCGTCACCGGCAGGGCGCTTGTCAAAGGCAACAGGAACCACTTCGTGGTCCAGTCCCATTTCCTCGAGCAGCCAGCGAACCCGCACGGACCGGGTGCGCGGCGCATGATAGAGTTTCAGTGTGTCGGACATGAGATCGACCTCCCTCTTTGGTCTTGTTCTGGCCGGATTGAGCCCCGGCTCGACAGGGAATGAAACCCGTATTGATCGCATCGGCAACATGCAGTCTTGTGGCCCATCCCCATTTCCGGCGGTCCCGCCGTCCTGACCGAGGATTGTTTCACATGAAACATTCACCCGCTCTCCTCCTGCTCACCGGCTTTCTGGCCAATTGCGCCCCGCAATCCGTCCAGACCCCGATGGATCCGGCAGCCCCGGCCCTCGCCCTCGACTGCTTCCGGGAACACGGCTCGGCCATGCTCGCCGCACACCGCGCCGGCCCGGCTCCGGGCTATGCGGAAAACGCCCTGTCGAGCCTGGAACGCCTCGCCGAGCTGGGCGTGCTCTACGCCGAGATCGATGTCCGCCGCAGCGCCGACGGCACACTCTTCCTTCTGCATGACGAGACCCTGGACCGGACCACGACAGGCCGTGGCCCCGCCGAAACGCTCGACTGGGCCGAATTGTCGGTCCTGAACCTGCGAGACCCTGACGGCGTCATTCTGGAAGACCGGATTCCGACCCTGTCCGATGCCTTTGCAATCGCGCGGGAGTCCGGTCTTGTGCTCAATCTGGATCTGAAATCGATCACGGCTGACACCATTGTGGACGCCATTCAGTCCGCTGACGCCCGCGATTGGGTCGCGATCATCGCCTATTCCGTCGAGGATGCCGCAGCCATCCACGCCCTCGATCCGGGCCTCGACCTGTCCGCGCCCGATGATCCGGACGCTCTCGCCGCAGCAGGTATCAATCTGGACACCACCTATCTGTGGCTAGGCACCGACCCGTCCGAGGCCGTTCGGGATCAGGACTTTGCCAGCGAGAGTCTGGAAACCTCCATCGGTCTGTTCCGGCATGAACCCGGACCGGCTTCGCTCTATACCGGGGCTCGCGATGCCGGAGTGGAACTGCTTTCCATCGACCATGTCGAGGATGCCGTTGCCGCGCTGGGCGGATCAGCTGTCCTGCATGCCCAGATCGACGCCTGCACCGTCACCCCCGTGGAGAACTGAGCCATGACAAAAGCCATTCGCGTTTCCGAATTCGGAGATCCGTCGGTTCTTCAATGGGTTGATATCGACCTGCCCGATCCGGCCCCCGGGGAAGTCCGGGTGAGACACACTGCAATCGGCGTCAATTTCATCGACACCTATCACCGCTCCGGCCTCTACCCCATTCCCTTGCCGGCCGGGATCGGTCTGGAAGCCGCCGGCGTCGTGGAAGCCATTGGCTCCGACGTCACCCATCTCAAACCGGGCGACCGGATTGCCTATGGCGGCGGCCCGATCGGCGCCTATTCCCAAGCCGCCAACCTGCCAGCCAACCGTGTCGCGCTGATCCCCGACGGTGTTTCCGACGAACAGGCCGCCACGCTCATGCTGAAAGGCATGACGGTCCGCTTCCTGTTCAAGGACTGCTTTACCGTCAAACCCGGCGACACCATCCTGTTCCACGCCGCTGCCGGCGGCGTCGGCCAGATCGCCTGCCAATGGGCCAGGGATATGGATGTCACCCTGATCGGGACCGCGGGATCGGACGAAAAATGCCGTGTCGCCAAAGAGATGGGCGCAACCCACGTGATCAACTACCGCCGCGAGAATATCGCAGACAGCGTCCGCTCCCTCACCGATGGTCAGGGCGTACCTGTTGTGTATGACGGCGTAGGTGCCGACACGTTCGAAGCCTCGCTGGACTGTCTCCAGCCCCGCGGCCTCATGGTCAGCTTCGGCAATGCCTCCGGCCCCGTGACCGGCGTCAATCTGGGCATGCTGGCCGCCAAGGGCTCGCTCTACGTCACCCGGCCGGTCCTCATGCACTACATCGCCAAGGACGAGGATCTGGCGGCCAATACGGCCGATGTCTTCGAAGCCGTTGGACGCGGCGCCGTGGCCAGTTCCATCGGTCAGCGCTACGCCCTGTCTGATGCCCGCCAGGCCCATGAGGATCTGCAGGCCCGCAAGACGATTGGTGCCAGCATTCTCTTGCCTTGATCTGAACCCGATGATCCCGCAAAGAAAAACCCCCGGTGCGAAGGCGCCGGGGGTTCTTTTTGATCCTGTTGGACCCGATCAGGTATTCATCGAGTCGAAGAATTCATCATTGGTCTTGGTCTGACGCAGCTTGTCGAGCAGGAACTCGATCGCATCCTGGGCACCCATCGGGTTGAGGATCCGGCGCAGGACATACATTTTCTGCAACTGGCCACGATCCACGAGGAGTTCTTCTTTCCGCGTACCGGACTTGAGGATATCGATCGCCGGGAAGACGCGCTTGTCGGCGACCTTGCGGTCGAGCACGATTTCCGAGTTACCCGTACCCTTGAGCTCTTCGAAGATGACTTCGTCCATCCGCGAACCGGTGTCGATCAGCGCGGTGGCGATAATGGTCAGCGAGCCGCCATTCTCGATATTCCGTGCCGCACCGAAGAAGCGCTTCGGACGCTGCAGGGCATTGGCGTCAACACCACCGGTCAAAACCTTGCCCGATGACGGAACCACGGTGTTGTAGGCACGGCCCAGACGCGTGATGGAGTCCAGAAGGATCACAACATCCCGGCCATGCTCGACCAGGCGCTTGGCCTTCTCGATCACCATTTCGGAAACCTGGACGTGACGCGTTGCCGGCTCGTCAAAGGTCGAGGCAATCACTTCGCCCTTCACCGTGCGCTGCATATCCGTCACTTCTTCCGGACGCTCATCGATCAGCAGGACCATGAGATAGCAATCCGGGTGATTGCTCTCGATGGAGTGGGCGATGTTTTGCAGCAGAACCGTTTTACCGGTACGCGGCGGCGCTACGATCAGGCCCCGCTGACCCTTGCCGAGCGGCGCCACGATATCAATCACACGGCCGGAGCGATCCTTCACCGTAGGGTCTTGGGACTCGATGACGAAACGGCTCTCGGGATAGAGCGGCGTGAGATTGTCGAAATGCACCTTGTGGCGGGCGCTTTCCGGGTCCTGGAAATTGATCGAGGAGACCTTGAGGAGCGCAAAATAGCGTTCGCCATCGCGCGGACTGCGGATCTCACCCTCAACCGTATCACCCGTACGCAGACCGAATTTGCGGATCTGGGTCGGCGAAACATAAATATCATCCGGACCGGCGAGGTAGTTGGATTCAGGCGAGCGCAAGAAGCCGAAACCATCCTGCAGGACTTCCATCACACCGCCGCCGTGGATCTCTACATCGCGCTCAGCCAGGGCCTTCAGGATGGCGAACATCATGCCCTGTTTACGCAGGGCAGACGCGTTTTCGATCTCAAGGGCTTCCGCGAACTGCAACAGCTCGGTCGGCTTCTTTTCCTTGAGGTCCTGAAGCGTCATCCGCTCGATACCGTCAAGCAGGGGGTGCGACGTGATTTCTTCTGTCATGGTGTCTATCTATCGGCCAGAAAGGGCGGGATTCCCGGGAGAGTCCGGTGGGAACCTTCGCGATCAAGCAAAACGGGTGCCGCTGTGTGTCGAACGACCCGTGATCTGTGGAATGGGCTGGCGCGCCGTGGGAGACATGTCCCGGGTCACGCAAAGAAGGGATCCTGGAAAGGAGTTGCCTGAAGCCTTGCCATGACCTGTAGGGAAGGTCAAGCATTGCTGGCGTTTCCGGCCCTATTTCAGGACGACGACCACAATCGGCACGATGATGAAGGCCAGCAGGAACGGGATTTCATTGAGCATGCGGTAGCGCTTGTCGGACCAGTCATTGGTCCCGGCTTGGAAATGTTTGAAACGCAAAGCGTAAATGTGGTGGATGCCGGTCATCGCAATCACGGCCAGGAATTTCACCGTCCACGCCCAGTGACCGAAAATGGCCCAACCCCCAGCCCGCTCGGCATTCGACCAGATCAACAGAAGACCAAAGACCCAGGCTGCGATCATGGCAGGGTTCATGATGAATTTCAGCAGGCGACGCTCCTGCTGCTTAAGGGTCTCGTCCAGCTCCCCGCCCGGCGTGGCGCCGCAATGATAGACATACAGGCGCGGCAGATAGAGCAGCCCCGCCATCCAAGCGATGATCGACAGAATGTGAAGGGCTTTCAGCCAGTCATAGGCCGCGAGGATCATGCGGTTTCCAATTCCGTTTTCCGGCAGGGACACTCACCCCATTCAGCCGGACAGATGCGGCGGCCGCAATCGGGTTGGACAGCCGCATCGCGGCCCAGAGCGGTCGTGACCATGCTGGCCAGGCTTTCGATGAAGACCGGGTCCTGACCCAGGGCCGGTACCCGGACATAAGTCGAAATCCCCTCTTCATGGGCAATCTCGGCATATTCCTCGTCCAACTCGACCAGTGTCTCGATGTGCTCGGACACGAAAGCGATCGGCACCAGAAAAATCCCGGCCTTGCCGTCTGCCGCCGTCTGGCGAATGGCTTCATCGGTCGCCGGACCGATCCATTCCAGAGGACCAACCCGGGACTGGTAGCAGATCTGCCAGTCTGGAAACTCCGGCAATTGCGGCATCAGGGCGCGAACGGTCTCCTCGACCTGCCACTGATAGGGATCTCCGTCCTCGATAACCTTCTTCGGCAAGCCATGGGCCGAGAAGAGCAGGCGGACATTCTCCGGCCGGCCCGCCTTCTCCCAGGTCTTGCGGATCAAGGCTGCATGGGCATCCAGAAAAGCCGGCTCTGTGGGATAGCAGCACACCGTCCGGGTCTCCGGGCCACCACTTTCACGCCAGCGCTTGAACGAAGACGCCGTCGTCGTCGTGGAATACTGCGGATAAAGCGGCAGGAGCACGCATTCATCCGGATCCCAGGCCGTCACCTCAGCCGCAACATCCTCGGTCAGGGGATGCCAATAACGCATGGCCGGAAAGACGCCGATATCCCAATCAGGCATCTGGGTTTCCAGGACACCTTTGAGGGCCTCGGCCTGTTTGCGGGTTTCCGGGAGAAGCGGCGATCCGCCGCCCATTTTCGCGTAATTGGCCTTGGCTTCCTTGGCCCGCGTCGTGGAGATCAACAGCGCCAGGACTTCGCGGATCAGTCCGGGAGCCCGGATGATTGCCGGATCCCGGAACAGATTGCGCAGGAAGGGACGGACATCATCCTGTCCGTCCGGCCCACCCAGATTGAACAGGATGACAGCCAGTTTTCGGCGAGCGTTTTCCACGTCTCACTCCGTTGTTCAGCCGCGTTCCCGGATCCGGCGCAACAATTGATGCACATGATCAACCGGGACATCCGGCGTGATTCCGTGACCCAGATTGAAGATATGGGGCCGTCCTGCCCAACTATCCAGCAAACGATCTGCTTCACGGTCCAGCGCCTCGCCGCCAGCCCGCAGCACGGCCGGATCAAGATGACCCTGAACCGGCATGCTTTCAGGCAGAATGGACTGGGCATAGGCCGGATCCATACCGGTATCCAACGCGACAGCATTGACCCCGGTCTCACGGGCATATCGGGCATACATGGACCCGGCGCCGCGCGGGAAACCGATGATCGGCACGGTCACGCCGGCCGCCCGCACCTTGTCGACAATCCGTTTGGTCGGATTGATCACGACACGCTCGAACAGTGGTTCCGGCAGGCCTTCTGCCCAGCTGTCGAAAATCTTGAGAACCTCGGCGCCACAATTCGCCTGCATGACGAGATATTCGGCTGTCGCATCGGCAATCTTCGCCAGCATACCGTCAAACGCTTCAGCATGCTGCCAGGCGGCCACACGGGCCGAAAACCGGTCCTTGGACCCTCCACCCTCGACCATGTAGGTCGCGACGGTCCAAGGCGCTCCGGCAAAGCCGATCAGCGTGGTTTCGTCGGGTAGTTCAGGCTTCACCTTTGTCAGGGTTTCGCCTACCGGACCGAGCACGCTCTGCACCGTGTCCGTGGTCAGGTCTTCAAACTGGAGCGGATCGAAGGGTTCCAGTCTCGGTCCTTCGCCTGCCACGAACCAGACCTTGCGGCCCAAGGCGATCGGGATGAGCAGGATATCCGCGAACAGGATGGCGGCGTCAAATCCGAACCGACGGATCGGCTGAAGGGTCACTTCTGCAGCCAGATCGGGTGAGAAGCAGAACTTGATGAAATCGCCGGCCTGGGCGCGGACTTCGCGATACTCGGCCAGGTAACGGCCAGCTTGGCGCATGAGCCAGACAGGAGGCGGTGAGACCGTCTCGCCAGCCAGAACCTTCAAAAGGGGTTTGTTTGAAATCTGTGTCATTCCGACTGATTAGGCACAGGTGGGCGAAGGATCAATGCGATGTTTTCACCACCCACATTTAATCCCCCAATCTTATAGATTTTAATTGTTGTGTTTGTTGGGGCCGTGGAAGGTGTGGGAAGAAGCAGTCATACCGTAATCGACATTTCCCCTTTGCCGGAAAAGGCATCCACAACGGCTTGCCAACAGCTCCGGGAAAACACCAAAATCGGATATTAAATCAGCCTATTGATCGCATATCCGGGTGTGGGAGATCACGGTGAAAACCGGAAATCACCGTGAATTGGATTTATGCGTCCACAGGCTTGCCAACAGGGCGGGAGCGTGTGGAAAGTCTTGTTGGTTGCCGCGGGTAAGACCCGGTACTACTCACAGGGGTCCGGGAAGGCGGCGAAATTGTCCGCGGTTTTCCCAACTTATTAACAGATCGTAAACGCGAAACAGGGGATCCAGACGCTATGAGCGTGCCGACCAAGACCATCGAGACCTGTTTCCACATTCACATGGTGTCGGATTCCACGGGGGAAACCCTGATGGAAGTCATGCGGGCTTCTGTGGCCCAGTTTGAAGGCACCAATCCCCTGGAGCATCTCTATGCCCTGGTCCGGTCTTCGCGTCAGATGGAGCGGGTTTTTGACGAGATAGCCGCCTATCCCGGCATTGTCATGTACACGGTGGTGAATCCGGAATTGCGCCGCGAGCTGGAAACCAAATGCGTTGAACTGGGTATTCCGGCGATTGCCGTTCTCGATCCCATGCTGGCGACCCTGTCAGCCTATCTTGGCCGGCCGGTTGCCAGCCGGGCCGGTGCGCAGCGTTCCCTGGACGCCGAATATTATCGCCGCATCGATGCGCTTAATTTCGCCATGGCCCATGATGATGGCCAGGGTGATGATTATGAAGCGGCGGATATCGTGCTGCTTGGCGTCAGCCGAACCTCGAAGACACCGACGAGCATCTATCTGGCCCATCGCGGCTATCGCGCTGCCAATATTCCGCTGGTGAAGGGCGTTCCGGTCCCGGAAGCGATCTACACCCTGCGAAATCCGCTGGTTGTCGGCCTGACCGCATCCCCGGAACGCATTGTCCAGATCCGGCGAAACCGCCTCCTCTCCCTCAATGAGGACCGCGACACCGACTACATTGATGATTTCGCGGTGAAGGATGAGATCCTTCACGCCAAGCGGCTCTATGCCAAATACAAATGGCCCACGATTGACGTCACCCGGCGCTCGATCGAAGAGACGGCTGCCAAGATCATCAATCTTCTGAATGAAAAGCGGAACCAGTCGAAATGACGCGTTTTGTCCTCGCATCCGGCAGCCAGATCCGCCGCCAGGTCCTGGAAAATGCCGAAATTCCTTTTGAGGTGATCAAGCCGGACGTGGATGAGGCGATCATCAAGGCTGAGCGCTCCGATCTCTCGCCGGCGGACATGGCGCTGGTTCTGGGTGAGGCCAAATCGGAAGCTGTGTCGCGCCGTCATGCCGATGCTTTGGTGCTGGGTGCAGACCAGACCATGGAGCTGGACGGACAATTGCTGGACAAACTGCCCGATGCTGCCTTGGCCCGCGATCGTCTGCTCGCGATGCGGGGCAAGCCGCATTATCTGCACTCTGGCCTTGCCCTCTTTCGTGGCGGTGAGAAGGTTTGGACCTGGCAGCAAAGCTCGACCCTTCACGTTCGCAACTTCTCGGACGACTTCCTGGACACCTATCTGGACAAGGCCGGTTGGGCCCTGACAGCGAGTGTCGGGGCCTATGCCTATGAAGGGCTGGGCGCCCAATTGTTCGAACGGGTTGAAGGGGATTATTACGCCATCATCGGCATGCCGCTTTTGCCGCTGCTTTCGGCCTTGAGGGCTGAAGGAGTGCTGGCACCATGAGCCGGATCAGCGGAGCGGCCCGTCTGGCTGGCGTGGTCGGGGATCCGATCGCGCATTCCCTGTCGCCCCGTCTGATGCGGTTCTGGATCGAAGCGCTGGATCTGGACGCGCTCTATGCGCCCTATGCCGTGTCGGCGACCGGTTTTGCTCCCTTTGTCGAAGGGCTTGCCTGTTCCCACGTGGCTGGCTTGAATGTCACCCTGCCCCACAAGGAATCCGCGCTGGCCCTGGCCGACACGGCCAGTGATGCCGCCAAGCGCATCGGTGCGGCCAATCTCCTGACATTCGATGCCGGAAAAATCCATGCTGATAATACTGATGGCATCGGGTTTTTGGCGGCGCTCAAACCTGCGAGTATCAAGTACAGACAATCAACAGCGCTGATCCTGGGCGCCGGAGGGGCATCACGGGCTCTCGTCCACGCCCTCCTGACATCGGGTATTTCTCGCCTGATCCTGGCCAACCGTTCCAGATCGCGGGCCGAACGCCTTGTCGATGAAATTGCACCGATGGCGGCGGTGATTGATTGGGATCGCAAGGATGATGTCCTGGCCGAGGCCGACCTCGTTATCAATGCCACCTCTCTGGGTCTGAAGGGCGTCGATCCGCTGAAACTGGACTGGAAACGGGCCAAACCCGGTACTGTGGCCTTCGACAGTGTCTACACCCCGCTGGAAACCGAGTTTCTCAAGGGTGCGCGGGCTTGCGGCCTGACCGGAATTGACGGGCTGGACATGTTGATTGGCCAGGCCCGGCCGAGCTTTCGCGCCTTTTTTGGCCGTGAGGCGCCGATCTTGCCGCCGGTGCGGCCGGCCCTCATCGAAAGCCTGGGGGATGAGGCGTGAAAATTGTCGGCCTGACCGGATCCATCGGCATGGGAAAGTCCGCTACGGCCCGCCTGTTCCGGGAAGAGGGTGTGCCGGTCTTTGACTCCGATGCCAGTGTCCATGAACTCTATGATGTCGGTGGGCGGGCCGTGAAACCGGTCGGTGAGGCCTTTCCCGGCGTGGTTCGGGATGGTGCTGTGGATCGGGACATCCTGTCGGCGAAACTGCGCGAGGACCCATCCGGATTTGCCCGCCTGGAGGCGATCGTGCACCCGCTGGTGGGCCAGGCCCGGAACCATTTTCTGGCCGAGGCGGAAAAATCCGGCGCGCCCTTTGTCATTCTCGACGTGCCCCTTCTGTTCGAGACGGGTGGGCATGAGCATGTCGATGCCGTGATCGTGGTGCACGCCCCGCAGGATGAACGCCGGGCCCGTGTCCTGCAGCGTCCGGGCATGACGGAAGAGAAGCTGGACGCCATAATCGCGCGTCAGACACCTGATTCGGTCAAACTGGACCAGGCTGACTATATCGTTGAAACTTCGGGCGGTTTTGATGATGCGCGCCGGCAGGTCGCCGGAATTGTCAAGAAGTTGACAGGATAGGGCCAAACGGTCCTGCCAGTCTTGAAGGGGCGGATATGCGGGAAATCGTCTTCGATACCGAGACCACCGGGCTGGATCCGAAAACCGGAGACAGGATCACCGAACTGGGTTGTGTCGAGGTGATCGATTGCATTCCTACCGGTCGGACCTTTCACACCTACTGCAATCCGCAACGCGAAGTGCCGGACGAAGTCGTCAAGATCACGGGTCTGACGACGGAATTCCTCAAGGACAAACCCTTGTTCGAGGAAGTCGCCCAGGAGTTTGTCGATTTTGTCGGGGATGCCGTCATGGTGGCGCACAATGCGCCTTTTGACCGTGGCTTCATCAATATGGAGCTGGCCCGGCTAGGTCTGGATATCTATCCGGACGACCGTTTCAAAGACACGGCGCGCATCGCGCGGGCCAAGTTTCCCGGCTCCTATGTCTCGCTGGACGCGCTCTGCAAGCGTTTCGACATTTCTCTGGAAACACGCGATGTCCACGGCGCCCTGATCGATGCCCGCCTGCTGGCCGAGGTCTATCTGGAGCTGACCGGAGGCCGGACCCAGGTGCTGGACCTGTCCGGTAAAGGGACCGAGAGTGGCGGCAGCGGGAAAGTCAGTTTCCCGGCCCGTCCGGCCCGTCCGCGTGAGCTGGGCTCACGCCTGAAAGACGAAGAGCGCGCCGCCCATTCCGCCTTTGTTGACGAAATGGGCGAAAACGCGCTCTGGAAAGTCCTGACGTTGAACTGACGGCCTAGTTCGCAGCCGCCGGATCGCCATTGCCATTCGGGGCAGAACCCGGTGCGGCCGCAGCCCGTTGCGCCATCTGCTGACGGTACAGCGCAGCGAAATCGACCGGTTCCAGCATGAGCGGCGGGAAATTGCCGTCGCGGGTCGCGTCGGCCAGCACCCGGCGGGCATAGGGGAAGATCAGGCGCGGGCATTCGATCAGCAGAAGCGGCTCGCGCTCGACATCCGGGACATTCGTCATCTGGAACAGGCCGGCATAGGTCAGCTCGGCGATGAAGACCACATCCGTGCCTTCCTTGTCGCGCGAAGCGCGGGCCGTGACCGACAGGGCCACTTCAAACGTATCTTCACCCAGGGAACGGGCTTTTACATCGATGGACAGGTCGATGCCCGGAGCCGGCTGGCCCGGACGCAGGGTGTCGGGAGCACCCGGGTTTTCGAAGGACAGGTCCTTCACATATTGCGCCAGAACGCGCAGTTGCGGCTGGGCGGGAGCCTGATTATCGGCGGGCGTGGACGGTGCGTCGGTCATGAAACTCCCCGGATGGGTCGTGAAAAACGGTGACAACCCTCAAGCGGGCTGAACAAAAACTAGCTGGGGCGGTTAGCACGCAGACCCCGTTGCGGCAAGGCGGCAGCACCGCACTCGGGTGGCTGACGCGACCGGCAATAGCGCCTATATTCCATGGCAATTCGTGTAACCCCTGACAGGCGGACCTGATGTTCGAGCTTCTTTCAACCCTTCTTTTTGGCGCTGTGGCGGTGTTTTTCGCCATTCGGCTTTACTCCGTTCTGGGGCGTCGCGAGGGTCATATGGAGGCGCCGGCACCGCGCGATCTGGATGCGGCGGCGACGGACAAGCCCGCCCAGGCCGGGCATTTGCGTCCGGCTTTCGAAGGCCCGGCGGCAGCCGGGCTGGAGGCGATTGCCCAAGTGGATCACAGTTTTGACCCCGATCTTTTCCTGGATGGTGCTCGCAAGGCCTATGAAATGATCGTCCAGGCCTTCGCCAAGGGGGATCGCGACACG
This sequence comes from Maricaulis sp., assembly GCA_002694345.1. GTDB lineage: Bacteria > Pseudomonadota > Alphaproteobacteria > Caulobacterales > Maricaulaceae > Maricaulis. The sequence goes on along the minus strand of NZLV01000075.1, from coordinate 8,990 downwards.
CTCAATGGCCTGTTGGCTCCCCGCGTCTACGAACGTTACGAAACGGCGATTGCCCAGCGCGAAGTGAAGGGTGAAACCGTTCGCACCGATATCGAGCGCATTCGCAAGGCCGAGATCATTGAGGCGGGCCATGTGGATCATGTGGCCACGATCAAGGTCCACTTTGACGCCGAGATCGCGACCGAGACCCAGGACAGCCAGGGCAAGGTGGTTGCCGGGGACTTCTCCCGTCTCGCTACTGTTCATGAGGACTGGGTCTTCGAGCGCCGCACCGATACCCAAAATCCCAACTGGGTTCTGGTTCGTGTTGCAACGGCCTGATTTCGCCCTGGCGGTTTGTGCCGCCCTTGTTCTGGCCGCCTGCCAACCGCGTTCCGAACCGGAGCCGGACCAGCCCGACGAACCGGTTTTCACACCCCAGGCTCTGGAGTTCCTGCCGGTTGATTGGGAAGGACTGTCCGGTTGGAGCGAGGCTGACCTGGCCGCGGCCCTCGGGGCCTTCCGCCGCACGTGTGACCGCATCGTCCGCCGAAGTGACAGTGATGCGCTGAGCGATCGCGCGCCCTGGGCCGGACGGGTGGAAGACTGGCGGCCGGCCTGTCTGGCAGCTGATGCTCTGGGTGATGACCCGGTTCAGATCCGGACCTTTTTCGAGACGCATTTCACGCCGGCCCGTGCCCGCTCATTGGATCCGGAGACGGGCGAAACTGCTCTGACCGGCCGCCTGACCGGGTATTACGAACCCTTCGTGCAAGTGCGGACCCAGTCCGGCGGTGACTTCACCCAGCCCCTGCGGCGGCGGCCGGATGATCTGGTGACCGTGGATCTGGGTCTGTTCGATCCGGACCTGTCCGGGCGCCGGATCGTCGGCGAGGTCGAGGATGGTCGCCTTGTCCTCTACAAGGATCGCGCGGAAATCGAGGCTGAAGACGCCGGCGAGATATTCGCCTGGGGCCGGCCGATCGATGTTTTCTTCCTGCAAATCCAGGGTTCCGGACGCCTGGTCTTTCCCGATGGGCACCAGGAACGCGCCGCCTTTGCCGCGCATAACGGTCTGCCCTATCGCTCGATCGGGCGGGAGCTGATCCAGCGCGGCGAGCTGGAAGCCCATGCGGCCTCCAAGGCCGGTATCGAGGCCTGGCTCAATGAAAACGGCCCCGAAGCGACGGCAGAACTCTTTGCGGTGAACCCGCGCTATGTCTTCTTCCAGAGTCAGGCCCTGACCGATCCGGATCTGGGCCCGAACGGCTCATCAGGCGTGGCCCTGACGCCGATGGCCTCAATTGCCGTGGATCCGGCGCATCATGCGCATGGGGTGCCGGTCTGGATGGAGGTTTCGGCCCTGCCCGAGCTGGGCGACTGGTCGGGGCTGGTGATCACCCAGGATGCCGGCGGCGCCATTACCGGCCCGCTGCGTGCCGATTTCTTCTGGGGCTGGGGCGAGACTGCCGAGCGCCGGGCAGGCAGTACCCGCAGCGATGCCGGGTGGGTGCTCCTGCTGCCGCATACGGTCGTTGCGCGTCTCTTCGCCGCCCAGGACCCGGTTTGACCTGGCATGGCCCGCAAGCGGACCATACGACCGGAGGAAAAGGCGCTCTGGAAGAAAGTGGCCCGCTCGGTCACACCGCTATCGCCGGAGCGGATGGAAGATCTGGAGCGGGATGAGCCGAAGCGGGCAGACACAGTCAGGCCAGACCCGCCCGTCCAGGATGACCGGTTGATCCGGACGCGTATGCCTCGGCCGCACAAGCCGCAGGCCGCTGCTATCCACCATCCGTCGGTACCGCATGACCGCAGCGCGGAAAAACGCGTGCGCCGGGGTCGACTGGACATTGATGCGCGCATCGATCTGCATGGTCTGACCCAGGCCCAGGCCTTGTCCTCCCTGCGCCACTTCATCGCGATGGCTTATTGCAGCGGCTATCGCACCGTGTTGGTCATTACTGGCAAGGGCTATAAGGCGCGCGAGCGTGAAGCCGATCCGTGGGACTACCCGGACGAACCCGGGGTCCTTCGGCGCAAACTACCGGAATGGTTAGGGTCTCCGGAGTTTCGTCAGCAGGTGTCAGGGTGCGCGCCAGCCCATATCCGCCATGGCGGAAGCGGGGCTTACTACGTCACGCTTAGAGTTCGGCCTAAAGAATGAATTTCGACAGATCGGCATTCTTGGCCAGCTCGCCGACATGGGCGGCGACATAGGCCTCGTCGATCGTCACAGTCTCACCCGCCCGGTCCGAGGCCGTGTAGGAGATCTCCTCGACGAGCTTCTCCATCACTGTCTGCAGGCGGCGGGCGCCGATATTCTCGACGGTTGAATTCACGTCGGCGGCCAGTTTGGCCAAGGCTTTGATCGCGTCCTCGGTGAAATCCAGCGTCATGCCTTCAGTGGCCATCAGCGCCGTGTACTGGGTGACCAGATTGGCTTCCGGCTCGGTGAGGATGCGGATGAAATCGGCTTCCGTCAGTGCGTTCAGCTCGACCCGGATCGGCAAGCGGCCTTGCAATTCCGGCAGCATGTCCGAGGGCTTGGCGACATGGAAGGCGCCCGAGGCGATGAACAGGATATGGTCCGTCTTGATCGCGCCATGCTTGGTCGCCACCGTCGTGCCTTCGATCAGCGGCAGTAGGTCACGCTGCACGCCCTCGCGGGACACATCCCCGCCGCGCGCATCCGAGCGGGCGGCGATCTTGTCGATTTCGTCCAGGAAGACGATGCCGTCATTCTCGGCCAGCTTGATCGCTTCAGCCGTGATCTGGGCATCATCGAGCAGATTGTCCGCCTCTTCCTCAATCAGCGGCTCATAGGCGTCCTTGACCTTCATCCGTACGGATTTGGTCTTCTTCGGGAAGCCCTTGCCGAAGATGTCGCCCAGATTGATCACGCCCGCGCCGCCGGACGGCATGCCGGGAATGTCGAGCATCTGCATGGGTGAACCGCTTTCCGACAGCTGGATCTCGACATCCTTGTCGTCCAGCTCCCCGGCGCGCAGGCGTTTGCGGAAGCTTTCCTTCGTGCTCTCGCTGGCGCCCGGACCGACCAGGGCTTCCAGAACCCGGTTTTCGGCGGCGGAATGCGCCTTGGCCTTCACTTCCTCACGCTTTTTGTCTCGCACAAGGGTGATGGCAATCTCGACCAGGTCGCGGGCGATCTGGTCCACATCCCGGCCAACATAGCCCACTTCGGTGAATTTCGTGGCTTCCACCTTGATGAAAGGCGCCCCCGCAAGCTTGGCCAAGCGCCGGGAGATCTCGGTCTTGCCGACCCCGGTCGGTCCGATCATCAGGATGTTTTTCGGTGTTACTTCTTCCGCCAGGTTTTCCTCCAGCTGCCGCCGGCGCCAGCGATTGCGCAGGGCAATGGCGACAGCCTTCTTGGCATCAGCCTGACCGACAATGTGGCGGTCGAGTTCGGAAACAATTTCGCGGGGAGTAAAATCGGTCATGATGAAAATGGATCGCTTGATGTTTGTCTTGATGTAATGAGGAGGACGTCGTGAAACCAGCCCTGAAAGGCATAAAAGCATGACCCGTCCCCGCTTCCACCTCGCCTTCCCCGTAGATGATCTGGCCGCCGCGCGGCGCTTTTACGGCGAACTGCTGGGATGTCAGGAAGGCCGCTCCAGTGAGGCCTGGGTGGATTTCGACCTGTTCGGCCATCAGATCGTGGCCCATCTGGCTCCGGAGGAATGCGCGACGGTGAAGGCCGGCGATGTGGATGGGAAACAGGTTCCCTGCCGCCATTTCGGGCTTCTGCTGGACTGGACTGACTGGGAGGTCCTGGCAGCCAAATTCGAGGCCGCCGGCGCCGACTTCATCATCGAGCCCTATGTCCGCTTCAAGGGACAGGCCGGTGAACAGGGCACATTCTTCGTCCGCGACCCGGCCGGCAATGCTCTGGAATTCAAGAGTTTCCGGGACGAAGCGCAGATCTTTGCGCGCTGACGGTCGGCACTGTTTTCCATCAGGCATCCGTAAACCCGGCGGGTAGACCGATGCGCGGTGCCAAAACCCTGACAACCAAGCCTTTGTTTTAAAAGCATAAAACGACAGACACCCCCTGCGTCATTTAGTCTGTCTTGCATTTTAGTTTGCAATACAAACATGATCCTCCATCCAAGGAGGTGAACATGACAACTCCCCTGACCCGCGCCCTCTACCGGCGCTCTTTTGACGATGGCTGGCTCGACGTGCTGGTGGGGTTCGGTCTGACCCTCATCGGATGTTTCTGGCTGATTGACCAGGTTGTGCTCGGGGCCCTCGTTCCGGCCGTCCTTTTCCCATTCTGGACGATCGGGCGGAAAAAACTGGTCGAGCCGCGCTTGGCAGCGCCGAGCTTCGGTGCGCCACAAACGGCCCGGACCCGGCGCGCCCTGACCGGCTGGGTCCTGTTCGGGGCCGGTGTCGGCCTCACCGAACTGGCCTTCGTATTTTTCCTGAGAACGACCGGTGAATCCACGACTCTCGCCGTCGCGATTCCGGCCATCCTGGTTGGTACCGGCTTGTTCAGTGGCTTGATCATTGGCGCGAGGCGGTTCCTTGTTTACGGCCTGCTCGCCATCGGAACCGGACTTGTCGGTGGCTGGGCGGGTGTGGAACAGCCCGGCTGGCTTCTGGTCCTGGCCGGCCTGCCCGTGCTGGTTGCCGGTCTTGTTCTGCTGGTTCGTTTCTTCAGAGACTTTCCCGAGGTGACGGATGAAGCGGTCTGAGACGTCAATCCTGCCGGAGATCCGGGACGTCCTGTCCTTGGACAAGCTCGTCCACGAGCCTGCCCGACTCGCCGTCCTGGCGCTCCTGTCATCCGTTGAAAGCGCCGACTTCACCTGGTTGATGCATCAGACGGGCCTGACCCAGGGCAATCTTTCCACCCATCTGACCAAACTCGACCAGGCGGGTCTGGTCAGTATCGAGAAAGGCTTCCAGGGCAAGCGTCCGAAAACCACGCTGCGCATTACCGAGGACGGCGCGGCGCGTCTGGCCGCTGAGGCAGAAGCCCTGCGCCGTTTTCTGGCTCTTATCGCTGACCGGCCCGCCCGGCAGCGCGGCAAGAACAAGGACTTCCGAACATGATCCGTCCCCGTTCCATCGTCTTCAATGCCGTACTGGCTGCGGTGTCTGCCCTTGTCACCTTGTTGTACTGGCCCTTGGTCCTTCAACCGGACACCGCGATGCGCACCGGGATCATCTTCGGGCTCTGGGCCGGGATGACGCTCATCAGCAGTGGCGTCCTGGCATTCAGACTGGTCCGGCGGGCCCGTCGCTAGTCTTCGCCCAGCGTTTCCACCGTCAGATTCTCATTCGTGTAGACGCAGATCCGGGCCGCGATTTCCATGGACTTGCGGGCAATGACTTCCGGATCGTCTTCATAGTCGAAAATGGCGCGGGCGGCGGACAGGGCGTAATTGCCGCCGGAGCCGACCGCAACCACACCATCTTCCGGTTCGAGCACATCGCCGGCTCCGGTGAGCAGGAAGGTTTCGGTCTTGTCGCCCACGATCAGCATGGCTTCCAGCCGGCGCAGATAGCGGTCGGTACGCCAGTCCTTGGCGAGCTCGACGCAGGCGCGGGCGAGCTGGCCGGGATATTGTTCCAGCTTGGCTTCCAGACGTTCGAACAGGGCAAAGGCATCGGCCGTGGCACCGGCGAACCCGGCGATCACATGACCGCCGGCCAGACGGCGGACCTTGCGGGCATTGCCCTTCATCACGGTGGGACCGATGGAGACCTGGCCATCCCCGGCGACCACAAGGCGGCCGCCCTTGCGGACCGCGATGATCGTGGTGCCGCGCCATTGCGTGGCATCGGCATAGTCATGGGACAGGGATTGCGTCATCTCGGGTCTCCGCACGGGGAACATACCCCCAGCATGTGGCCGAGTGCGCGGGCCGGATCAAGTCTCTGGCTGAAACCGGCCGGTATGGGCGCCTATTCGTTGACGGCGCGGCCCTTGCCCTGCGTGTTCCGGCATTCGGTCGCATACTCGATGAAATCGCTGGCCGGAACCGGGCGGCTGAACAGGAAGCCCTGGGCCAGAGTGGCCCCCTGGGAGCGCAGCATCTGCATCTGTTCGGCGGTTTCCACACCTTCAGCAACCGTCTCCAGCTTCAGCGACTTGGCCATCGCCAGGATGGTCTCGACCACGATGCGGGCGTGCGGATCAGTCGTCATGTCGCGAACGAAGGACTGGTCGATCTTGAACACGTCAAACGGCATGCGGGTCAGGTAGGACAGCGAGGAATGGCCGGTGCCGAAATCGTCGATGGCGAAGTTCACACCGCGATCACGCAGTGGCTGCACCTGTTCGATCACCCGCTCCGGATTTTCCATCGCGATGGATTCGGTCAGTTCCAGTTCCAGCAGGTGCGGCGGCAGATTGGCGGCCTCGAGGGCGTCCAGGACCGAGTCTGCGAACCCGTCCCGCTCAAACTGCATGGCGGAGACATTGACAGCGACCGGGATTTCCAGCCCCTGCTTGCGCCATTCCGCGGCCTGGCGGCAGGCATTGCGCAGCACCCAGTCACCGATCTCACCGATCAGGCCGCATTCCTCGGCGGCCTCGATGAAGGCGCCCGGAGACAGCAGACCCGCGGTCGGGTGTTGCCAGCGGACCAGGGCTTCAGCGCCGGCGCAAGTTCCGTCCTTCATCAGCACTTTGGGCTGATAGAAGACCACAAGCTGGTCATGCTGGACCGCATCGCGCAGCTCGTTTTCCAGCACCAGGCGCTCAAAGGCGGACTGGTTCATGGTCGGTTCGAAGAATTGGGCTGCAGACCCGCCGGCACGCTTGGCATGGGCCATGGCCAGGTCGGCATGGCGCATCAGGGTTTCCGGGTCGGCCCCGTCCTGCGGGAAGACGGCAACCCCGACGGACACGCCCAGGAAGACCTGGTGTCCGGAAATCTCGAAAGGCAGGCGGATGGCGTCGACCAGCTTGTTGGCGACACGCGCCGCATCGGCACTGTCCTGGATGGACGGCAGGAGAACGGTGAATTCATCGCCACCCAGACGCGCCACCATGGAGGCTTCCTCCATGCCCATGGCCATGTCGCAGCCGCGGGTCACCTCGGACAGCCGGCGGCCGACCATCTCCAGAAGGCGGTCACCTTCGCCAATGCCCAGACTGTCATTGACGCGCTTGAAGCGATCCAGGTCGAGGAAAAGCACAGCCCCTGAGGAGCCATCTTCCAGCGCCTTGCGGGCCACACGCTCGGTTTCCTTGCGGAAGCGCTCGCGGTTGGGAAGTTCGGTGACCATGTCGACATAGGCGAGGCGGTGGATCCGCTTCAGATTGCCGTCCAGGCGCGCAAACATGCGGTTGAAGGCGTTCGCCAGGACTTCCAGCTCGTCGCCGGTTTTCACATCGATGCGCATGTCCAGCGTCTTGGACGAGGCGAGACGGGCAGCATCGGTCAGCGTTTGCACCGGTTTCAGGGCGCGGCCGACAATCAGGGCCGCCAGCGGCAGGAAGATCCCGAGCGCAAACAGGGCAATCAGGGTTTGCCGGCGCAAGGCGGCATTGCGAGAGGAGGCAAGCTCGACCAGTTCGCGCTTGGCATAGACGATGCCGACCAGACGGCGCTCCTCGGTATAGACCGGCGCGGCCATTTCCAGCACGCCCTCATTGAGGGAATAGCGCAGATCGCCAGCCCCCAGAGCCATCACGGCCAGGTCGGCGGCGCGCAGCTGTCCTTCCGCCCGATCATCGGAATAGGCCTCGCCCAGCACTTCCCGACGATTGTTGAGGACATACATTTCATTGGCGCCGATGCTGGAAATCAGCTCGTCGACATACAGGTCGATGTAATTGGAATTGTTGACGGAGACGGCACCGGCCAGTCGCGTCGCGGTGGCCTGCAAAGAGGCCAGCGAACGATCAACCAGCAGGTTGCGCGTTTCACGCTGGGCGGAAACATTCTCCAGCGTCATCAGCATGAGTGTGGTCGCGAAGATCAGAGTGCCGGTGAGAAGCGTGAACTTCATCACCAGGGAACGCATCACTCGCGACACCGCTTTGCGGATGGGTGCCATGTCTACCCCTGAGCACGCGTCCCCCCAAGGAGCGCGCTTTAACCACCAAAAATCCCGAGCGAGACGTACTTCTCACCCGATCTCAGGGTGCACAGTGACAGCAAGCACTTGAATTGTGGTTAAAACGCCGGAGTAGTTTCGTTAAGTTTTTAGCCAAATGCCCGGAAGGCCTTTAATCAAAGGCAATTCCGGACTGTTCGGAGAGCAATTTGAGGCTCTTTTCCGGACGCGCACCGAAGTGGGAGATGATTTCAGCGGCCGAAATTGCCCCCATTCGACCCGCTTCCTCGAGGCTCCGGCCCTGGGCGATCCCGAGCAGGAAGCCGGCGGCGAACAGGTCGCCCGCCCCTGTGGTATCAACAAGTTGCGTTACAGAAGCAGCCGGGACGGACACGGTTTCCTCGCCCGCCGTGATCACCGCACCCTTCTCGGACCGGGTCACCGCAGCGATGGCCACATCCTGGCGAACGGCGGCCAGCGCGGTGTCGAAATCATCCGTGTCATAGAGGGCCAGAAGTTCGGCCTCATTCGACAGCAGGATGTCGATATGGTTAGCGACCAGATGGCGGAAAGCCGGCTTGTGGCGCTCAACGCAGAACACATCAGACAGGGTCAGCGCGGTTTTCCGGTTGGCGGCGGCGGCCAGCTCGGCCGCGGCAACATAGGCGCGCTTCGCCTCTTCCCGGTCAAACAGATAGCCTTCCAGATAGACGATCTCGGCGGCTTTCAGGTCCTCCGAACCGGCTTCCACGTCCTCTTCCGTGACCAGGGCGGCGGCGCCCAGGAAAGTCGACATGGAGCGGCTGGCATCCGGCGTCACATTGATCAGGCAACGCGCTGTGGCCGGGCCGTCCTTCAGGGCCGGCGTGTCGAAATGCACGCCGATGGCGCGGATGTCGTGGGGGAAGATATCGCCCAGCTGGTCGTCTGCGACCTTGCCGATATAGGCCGCCCGGCCACCCAGG
>NZLV01000074.1 GCA_002694345.1 Maricaulis sp. | reverse complement strand
GAGGCGCGACAGGGCCCGCTCGGCATCGCCTGCCGTCCTGAGCCGTTCGCGCAGCTCGCGGCGTGCAGCCGCCTCGCGCTCGAACCAGGCAATGGCGTCCAGCCGCGCCTCAATGGGTTTAGGGTCGGTCAGCGGACGCGCCAGACGTTCGGCCAGGGCCCGGGCGCCCGGCGCCGTCACGGTGCGATCAATCGCATCCAGCAGGGAGCCTTTGCGCTCGCCCGACAAGGTCCGGTCAATCTCCAGACTGGCGCGGGTCGCCGGATCAATGGCCAGCACGCTGCCCTCGCGCGCCTGGCGGGGCGGAGCCAGCTTGGCCGGCGCTCCGGCCTGGGACAGGGCGAGATAGTCCAGAAGTGCGCCGAGCGCCGACCGTTCTGCCTTGGAAAAATCGCCGAATGCGGTGAGTTCCTGCACGCCGAACTGGGCCTTCAGCTGGCGCTCCGCCGAGGCAACATCAAACTTGGCCCGCGGCAGCGGCGTCAGCGTGGTGCGCTGGACCAGGCCGGCGGCTTCGCCGAACTGGCTTTCCTCGACCAGGAGTTCCGCCGGGCTCATGGCCGCCAGTTCGGCGGCCAGGCTTTGCGCCGAGACCGCGCTGACCGTGAAATCGCCGGTCGAGACTTCTGCCCAGGCAATCGCCGCTTCGCCATTGGCCAGGCAGGCCAAGGCTGCGATCCGGTTGGAGGAGCGCGGATCGAGCAGGCTGTCCTCGGTCAGGGTGCCGGGCGTCACCACGCGGGTGATCTCCCGGCGCACCACAGCCTTGGACCCGCCGCGGGCCTTGGCCGCCTTGGGATCCTCGGTCTGTTCGCCGACCGCCACTTTAAAACCGGCCTTGATGAGGCGGGCCAGATAGGCCTCTGCCGTCGCTGCGGGAACACCGCACATCGGAATCGGCTCGCCCTGATGCTCGCCCCGCTTGGTCAGGGCAATATCCAGCGCCGCCGACGCCCGCACGGCATCATCAAAGAAAAGCTCGTAGAAATCGCCCATCCGGTAGAAGAGCAGGGCATCGGCCGGAGCCTGTCCGCGCAGATCCAGGAATTGTTCCATCATGGGCGTCGCCCCCTCCGCTGACGGGAAGGTGCGATCGGCCGGGACAGGAAGGGTGGTATAGGCGTTCATGGCGCGGACGGTGGCGAGGTTTCGTGTTGCGTGCAAGGGTAGGAAGCGGCTAAGGCCCTACACAACACATTCCTTCACGAAAAACGGGGAAATTCGGGGATGAACGACAGAACCAGCCCAGTCGAAGACCAAGAAGCGCTTGCCTTTCACAAGGACCCCGTACCCGGCAAGCTCGCCCTGTCTCCGACCAAGCCGATGGCTACCCAGCGCGACCTCTCCCTGGCCTACAGCCCGGGTGTCGCTGCACCGGTGAAGGCGATCGCGGAAAACCCGGATGCGGTCTACGACTACACGTCCAAGGGCAATATGGTGGCCGTGATCTCCAACGGCACCGCCATTCTGGGCCTGGGCAATCTGGGCGCCCCGGCCTCAAAACCCGTGATGGAAGGCAAGGCCGTCCTGTTCAAGCGCTTTGCCGATCTCGACGCGGTCGACATCGAGGTGGAAGAGGAAGACGCCGACGCCTTCATCGAATGCGTCAAGCGCATCGGCAACACGTTTGGCGGCATCAATCTGGAAGACATCAAGGCGCCGGAAAGCTTCATCATCGAACAGCGCCTACGCGAACTGCTCGATGTGCCGGTGTTCCACGATGACCAGCACGGCACCGCCATCATCTCTGCCGCCGGCATCATCAATGCCTGTCACCTGACCAACCGGAAGATGGAAGACCTGCGGGTCGTTGTGAACGGCGCAGGCGCGGCCGGCATCGCTGTCCTGGAACTGCTCAAGGCGATGGGCGTGAAGCACGAAAACGCCCTGTTGTGCGACAGCAAGGGCGTCATCCATCCCGGCCGGGACGGGCTGAACCAGTGGAAGGCTGCCCACGCCGTGGAGACGGACCGCCGTACCCTGGCCGAAGCCGTGGACGGAGCCGACTGCTTCCTCGGCCTCTCTGTCGCGGGTGCCCTGACCCAGGACATGGTCAAGACGATGGGCAAGGACCCGATCATCTTCGCCATGGCCAATCCGGATCCGGAAATCACGCCGGAAGATGCCCGCGCCGTACGCGAGGACGCCATCATCGCCACCGGCCGCTCCGACTATCCCAACCAGGTCAATAATGTGCTGGGCTTCCCCTACATCTTCCGCGGCGCCCTCGACGTGCGCGCCCGGACGATCAATGAAGAGATGAAGATCGCCGCCGCCCATGCCTTGGCGGCCCTGGCCAAGGAAGACGTGCCGGACGAGGTCGCCGCTGCCTATCACGGACACCGTCCCAGCTTCGGACGCGAATACATCATCCCTTCACCGTTCGATCCGCGCCTGATCCATTTCGTGCCGCCCTATGTGGCGCAGGCCGCGATGGATACCGGCGTCGCCCGCAAGCCGATTGCTGACATGTCGGCCTATCGCGCCTCGCTGGCCCGCCGCCTGGACCCGACGGCCGCCCTGCTGCAACGCATCCAGGGCGCAGTGATGGGCCATGGCCGCCGCATCGTGTTCGCTGAAGGCGAGGAGCCCTCGGTCATCCGGGCCGCCTATGCCTTCCAGAATCAGGAGTTGGGCAAGGCCATCCTGGTCGGCCGCGAAGAGATCACCAAGGCGAACATGCGCCTGGTCGGTGTGCCGGAAGACGCCATCGAAGTCGTCAATGCGCGCCTGTCCGACCGCAATTCGGACTATGCGGACTTCCTTTATGAGCGCTTGCAGCGTCAGGGCTATCTGCGCCGCGACGTGCAGCGTCTCGTCAATAATGACCGGAACGTCTTCTCGGCCTGCATGGTCAAGCTCGGCGATGCCGATGGCATGGTGACGGGGACCACCCGCTCCTATGCGGCCGCCCTGTCCGATGTCTCGCTGGTGCTGGATCCGGCCGAAGGCCAGCGGGTGATGGGCATGTCCATCGCGCTCGCCAAGAACCGGACGCTCTTCATCGCCGACACGAATATCGCGGAATTCCCGGACAGCGAGGCCCTGGCCGATATTGCCGAAGAAACCGCGGCCACGGCCAAAGGGTTCGGCTTCACGCCGCGTGTGGCCTTCCTGTCCTATTCCACCTTCGGCAATCCGTCCGGCCAGCGCTCGGAAAAGCTCCAGGAGGCCGTACGCCTGCTGGACGAGCGCGGCGTGGATTTCGAGTACGAGGGTGAGATGAATGTCGATGTGGCGCTCGATCCGTCACACCGCTTCCTTTACCCGTTCTCGCGACTGAAAGGTCCGGCCAATGTCCTGGTCATGCCGGCCATCCATGCCGCCTCCATCGCCACAAAGCTGCTGCGCGTGGCGGGCGGGGCGACGGTAATCGGCCCGATGCTGGTGGGTGTGGAGAAACCGGTCCAGATCGCCCGTCTGGGCGCTTCGGTCAGCGAAATCACCACCCTGGCCGCCCTCGCCGCCTATGACCCGGAAAAACACGAGGTCGAGACACCGATGGTGGCGGAATAGGAGTCAGGTTGCCTCTTCTTGCTTTTCCAAGTCCCGCACACCGCGTGCCGCATCGGATCCGCGCATCATGATGAAAACGATGAGCGCGGCCATGGGCAAGGCATAGCTCGCTGTGACGAGGAAGAAGCTCGGATAGCCGATGGCATCCGACAAGGCGCCCGAAAAGCCCGCTATGAACTTGCAGATCAAGGCGTAGAGCGAGGACAGAAGCGCGTACTGGGTTGCGGCGTTCAGCGGATCGGTCAGGGATGACAGATAGGCGATGAAAGCCGTTCCGACGAAGCCGGCCGCCACATTGTCAGCCGAGATGACTATCGCCAGAAGGCCAACGCTCTCGCTGGACCCGGTTGCCGCCAAGTATGCAAAAGCCGCATTGGTCAGGAAGGTGATCAGCGCGCCCAGGACCATGGCCCGCAAGACGCCGTAGCGATAGGCGATCAACCCGCCCAGAAAGCCGCCTGTAATAGTGGCCACCACGCCCGGTCCACTCTGGATACCACCGACTATCGCGCGATCGAATCCCATTTCGGAATAGAGCGGGCTGGCCATGACGCCCATAGTGAAATCCGACAGCCGGTAGAAGGCGACCAGCAGGAAAACCGGAACAATCCAATCGCCAAGCCGGTCCTTGAACTGTTTGAACGGCTCAATCACGGAGTCCGCGATCCGCTTGCCAAAGCTCTTTGTATCCGGTTCGCGGTAGGCGTGATGCGGTTCCTTCATGAACAGGATCAAGATGGCGCAGATGCCCATCGTGGCCGCCATGGCGAGGAAGGACACGGTCCAGTTTGTCCATTCCGAAATCGCGAGACCGAAGCCGGAAAACATGATCGCGCCACGATAGCCCAGCACATAGGCCGCCGCCATGTTGGCCTGTTTGTCACGCGGGGCGGATTCGATCCGCCAGGCATCGATAGAAATGTCCAGCGTCGCGCCGGAATAGGAAAGGATGAAGGCTCCGAAAGCAGTTAGCAAAAGGCCTTCGGCGGGATCGGTAAAGGCGATTAGAGCAAGACCAGTTACCGTCCCCAAAATAGCAAGGACCATCCAGGAACGGCGCTTGCCCAGGGCGGCGGTCAGGACAGGAATGGGAAGCCGGTCAACAACCGGCGCCCAGAGCGGCTTCAGCGTGTATGACAGCGTCACCCAGTAGAAAAAGCCGATCGTGGTACGGTCAATACCGGCATCGCTAAGCCAGAAGCTGAGCTTGGAAAAGACCATCATCAGCGGCAGGCCGGACGCGAAGCCCAGAACGAGCATGGCCAGCATGATGGGCCGCCGATACATGGCCAAGGTCTGGCCCCAGCTGCGCTTGGCTTGAACCGCCGTGTCTGCCATATCGAATTTCCCGTGTGATGTCAGAAGACTGACGGATCAGCCCATGCTGGCGCGGTTTTCGGTACGGCACAAGTTAAGGAGAATTTGGGTGAGCTGGTCCGAATCGAGGGGTTTGGAGAGGAATTCATCCATTCCCGCATCCAGGCAGGTCTTTCGGTCGGCTTCCGAGGCGTTGGCAGTCAGCGCGATGAGGGGCAGGGGAAGGCCGCGGCGGCGGGCTTCGCGCGCCACGTCGGGGCCGTCTCGGCCCGGCATGCGCTGATCCAGCAAGGCGGCGTCAAACTCCTGCACGGCGAGCGCTTCCAGCGCGCTTTCCCCATCGGTCACCAACGTGACAGTGATGCCCAGGTTTTCCAGGCATTTGCGGGCGATCAGAGCGTTGACCGGGTCATCCTCGGCCACCAGAAGGCAGAGATCGGAGAGATCAGGCTGGAAAGCCGGCCGCCGGGCGGGCGCTAGCGGCGCGTCTTCCCCGATGTGCGCCGCCGCATCCGGGGAGAGACGTTCACGCAGGGATTGGGGCCGGACCGGTTTGACGAACCAGCCATCGCCTGCGGCGGCTTGGTGGGCCATCACCGCATCCTTTTCCGACGGCGTCACCAGATGCCAGGTCCGCGCAACCCGGCCTGTCAGGGGTGCACCCGTCCAGCCGACATCCAGCAGGAGATCGCGGTCGAGCAGATCAACATCCTCATCAGAGAGGACATCATCCGGCTTCAGAATGCGAACATCCGCACCCATTGCGACGAGTTGGTCACGCAAACTGTTGCGCAGGATATCGCATCCGGCGGCCACAGCGAGGCGGCGGCCGGTCAGCGGGCGGCCCTCGCCCTGTTCCAGAACCGGCAAATCGAACAGGACCCAGAATTTGGCCCCTTCGCCCAGCTGGCTTTCAACGCCCATCTGGGAATCCATGGCCTCGACGAGGCGGCGGACCATGGCCAGGCCCAGACCGGCGCCGCTCTCTGCGCCATTGCGCTCGGCAGCTCCGCGCTCGAAATGCTCAAAGAGCTTTTCCTGGTCGGCTTCGGAAATACCGGGCCCAGTATCGCTGACTGACAGGGCCAGGCGTGGCCGGCCATCCGCATCCGGTGCGTTGGACATGTCGACGCGGACACCACCCCGGCCGGTGAATTTCACCGCATTGCCTATCAGATTGAACAGGATCTGCTTGATCCGCGCGGCATCGCCCAGGACGCGGCGCGGCGCGTCCTCGGTCTGGACAACACTGATCTCCAGACCCTTGTCCTGGGCGCGCGGGGCCGCCAGTTCGACGGTATCGCGGACAAGATTGCAGACATTGATCTGTTCCGGACGCAGGTCCAGCTTGCCGGCCTCGAGCCGGGACAGGTCCAGGATATCGTCCACCATGGCCAGGGCATGATCAGCAGACAAGGCAATGGAGCGGACATAGTCGGCCTGGTCGGGACGCAGTGGCGTCGCATCAAGCAGACGGGCCACGCCCAGCGTGCCAGCCAGCGGCGTGCGCAATTCATGGGTCACGGCGGCGAAGAAGAGGGATTTGGCCTTTTGCGAGGCCTCCAGGTCTTCATGGGCCTCGCGGCGGCGCGTCACATCGCGGCCCACCGAGATCACGCCCTTGTCATCCGGCAGGAGGCGCTCATCCCACTCGATCCAGAGCGGGCCGGAGCGGGTGCGCATCAGCATTTCGTAGCGGCGGCTGCCGGCTTCGCCGACGGGCGGTGCCACGGAGAACCAGCGGCCGATCCAGTCGGCCCGCTCGCCGCCGAAGGCAGTCAGAAAGGCAGCGTTGACGTAGAGCACCCGTCCATTGGCGCCCCTGACCAGCATGAGCTCGCCCGCCGCATCGAGTGCGGTCAGCAACCAGTCATCCAACCGGTCTGGCGCATCGGTGGGGACACGCAAATGCACCGGTCCCGCCCGGTCCCGGTCCGGAAGGCTGGTGGCCCGATGGCCCGTATCCTGATCATCGCGTGACATGTCAGGGGCTTGTCTAGCAGAGAGCCGTTAACGAAGCGTCGTTCCAAAGGGCATCGGAGGCCGGGCGTTTTCACCCTGCCCGGAAGGGCATCCCGGTCCTGGCCGGGCGGGGCTCAGCCCACCGGTACGCCGGGACCGGATGTCGTCGCCCGGGCGAGCCCCTGACGACTGGCCAACGCTTCCGCGATGTGGATTCGTCGCACCGCATCCTGGCCTTCCAGGTCCGCAATCGTGCGCGCAACCCGCAGAATGCGGTGATAGGAGCGCGCGGTAAGATTCTGGTTCAGGGCCGCTTCGCGCAGCAGAGTCTCTCCGGCCCGGTCGGGCGCGGCGACATGGTCGAGAAGATCGGTCGGCAAATGCGCGTTGAGATAGCCGCGCCGGACCTGTTCTTCCCGTGCCAGCGCGATCCGGCTGGCGGCTTCGGCCGACCCTTCTACGGGCGGGGGCAGGGCCAGGTCGGCGGGGGTGACAGGCGGCACATGAATCTGCAGATCAATCCGGTCGAGCATGGGTCCGGAAATCCGGGCTTGGTAGTCACTCGCGCATCGCGGACCCCGGCGACACGCCTGGCCTTCCCCGCCACCACAACGGCAGGGATTCATCGCGGCGATCAGCTGGAAACGGGCCGGATAGGCAATGTGGGCATTGGCCCGGGCCACGGTGATGGAACCGGTTTCCAACGGTTGGCGCAGGCTATCAAGCACCTGGGGGTGGAATTCCGGCAGCTCATCCAGAAACAGGACACCATGATGGGCCAGGGAGGCTTCGCCCGGCCGCGCTCGCGTGCCGCCCCCGACCATGGCCGCCATGGACGCCGAATGGTGCGGTGATCGGAAGGGTCGGGATCGGGTCAAGCTGCCGCGCTCCAGCAGGCCGGCCACAGAATGGATCATGGACACGTCAAGCAGTTCGGCCGGATCCAGGGGCGGCAGAAGCCCGGGCAGCCGCTCGGCCAACATGGACTTGCCCGAGCCGGGCGGGCCGACCATGAGGAGATTATGGTGCCCGGCGGCGGCGATCTCCACCGCACGCTTGGCGCTTTCCTGCCCCTTGACCTGGCGCAGATCGAGCGGGGACTGGGTCTCGACCAGTTCACCAGGCGCTGGCCGGGCCAGTACCTGGCTGCCCTTGAAGTGATTGATCAGCTGGATCAGCGTCGCCGGAGCCAGGATCGGCAGATCGCCCCCCGCCCAGGCCGCCTCCGGCCCGCTGGCCTCCGGACAGATCAGCGAAAGGCCGGCCGCATTCGCCGCGACTGCGGCCGGCAGTGCCCCGGGTGCAGGTCGGATCCGTGCATCCGCCCCCAATTCCCCGAAGACGAGATAGTCTTCCGCCGCGTCCTTGGGAAGAACACCGAGCTCGGCGAGCACCCCGATCGCGATTGGCAGATCAAAGTGCGCCCCTTCCTTGGGACGGTCCGCCGGGGCCAGGTTCACGATCAGGCGCTTGGAAGGCAGGGAGAGACCGATGGCAGAGAAAGCGCCACGCACCCGTTCCCGGCTTTCATTGACCGCCTTGTCCCCCAACCCGACCACAGAAAAAATCGGCTGGGAGCCGCCCGCAATCTGGACTTGCACCTCCACCCGGCGGGCTTCGGCCCCTTCGAAGGCAACGGAGCTTGTACGTGCAGCCATGGTTTTTCCTGACATACCGGACACTGGAAAGCGCGTTCGGGCGTGTCATGGCAGGAAACGTCCATCTGCCAAATGGCCGGGTCGAAATTCTTAAGAATTCGCTAACCCGCCATCAGCATTAGGTTTTCCACAGGCTTAACCATCCCGAAGACCAAATCGGGAACAAAGTTGGAACATTTTGGAACACACGTCAAGCGTGTAAATGATCTAAGCGACCAGACGCGCCTCGACGCAGTCCCAGAAGATGGCGCAGGTATCGACCCCGGAGAAGCGCTTGAGCTCCTGCACACCGGTAGGCGAAGTCACATTGATCTCGGTCATGCGACCGCCGATCACATCGATCCCGACCAAGACCAGATCCCGCTCTTTCAGGGTCGGGCCGATCGCCTTGCAGATGGCCAGGTCAGCCGCATCCAGCTCGCACGGCTCGGCCACGCCACCGACATGCATGTTGGAACGGGTTTCACCCTTTTGCGGGACGCGATTGATCGCGCCAACCGGCTCCCCGTCAATGATGAGAACCCGCTTGTCTCCTTTGGACACGGCCGGCAGGAAGGCCTGTGCCACCACGGGTTCGCGCGATTGGGCGAAGAACATTTCCAGCAGGGAGGCAAAATTCCCGTCGCCCGGCTTGAGACGGAACACGCCTGCCCCGCCATTGCCGAAGAGCGGCTTGATGATGATATCGGAATGGGTGTCGCGGAAAGCCTTGAGCGCGCCGACATCCCGAGTGATCAGGGTCGGCGGGATCAGGTCGGGGAAAAGCAGGGGCATGATCTTTTCCGGGCTTGAGCGCACCCAGGCCGGGTCATTCAGCACCAGCGTCTTGCCCTTGAGGAATTCCAGGATATGGGCCGCCGTCTGATAGGCCATGTCGAAGGGCGGATCCTGACGCATCAGGACCACATCAACATCCTCGGCAAGATCCAGCATGACCGGATCGCCCAGATCGGCATGATTGCCCTGCTCATGGCGCACCCGGGCCGGGCGTGCCCGCGCCAGAACCCGGCCTTCCAGCCAGGCCAGGGTTTCAGGCTGGTAGACAAACAGCTCGGCGCCGCGGGCCTGGGCCTCTTCCATCAGGGCGAACGTCGTGTCGGCATCGATATTGACGGTTTCGATCGGGTCCATCTGGACCGCTACGCGCAAGCTCATTGATTTGTCTCCGGACCACCCAGCAATTGCGGACCGGAGTTAAGGTCTGCCGCGCCCGGATCAAGGGAAGGCAGGGCTTCGCCCGCACATGCGGCCGCCCGGCGCTCTCCGCGGGCCGGCAGATTGGGGTCTGTTCCCGCCACGCGGACATAGGAAATCACTTCGACCACACCCTCAATCAGCGAAGCGTGGGTGGTCGCCCAGTCCAGCTCGCCGCGATTGCGGGCGACCCCGAGCAGATAGACGGTGCCATTGCGCGTCTCGACATTGAAATTGATCGACCGGACGCTTCGGTCCGAGACCAGACGGGCATTCACCCGGGCCGTGATCTGCGTGTCGCGGGTACGGTCGCGCGCGCTGGGGCCCGGACCGACTTCCAGCTCGTTGGCGACATTGCGAACCGATACAGACGACCAGGCGAGGCATTCCGCCATTTGCCGGTCATCCTCGCGCGGCACCCGACCGGTCAGCAGCGCGATCCCCTCGGTCACCTCAACGTCCACACCATCCAGGGCGAACCCCTCGGCGCGCAGCATTTGCGACTTGATGGCCCAGGAAGCATTGGTGTCGTCCACGGACCGGCCGATCGAACGCTCTTCCAGCACGGTGGAACACGCGGTCAGCGTGCCGAGCAATAGCGGGACCAGCAAGAAACGGGACATGACACTCTCCTGTCGAATCGACGGCGAACTCTAGAGCAGATGCCGGGAGCGGTCATCCGGGACCCAGGCCGCCCGATGATGCACCGGCCAGCGCCAAGGCGCGACCAGAAACAGATCATAACGCGGAAACAGACGACCAAAACGCTCATGCCGGGCCATCCACAGGCTGGCCGCGCGGATGATGCGCTCCCGCTGGCGCGGCCCCAGCGCTTCTTCGGCTTCATCAAGAGTGCGCCGCGCCTTTACCTCAATGAAGACCAGAGCCTCGCCCTTTTGCGCCACCAGATCGATCTCGCCGGCCGGAGTCCGGGCCCTGTGTTCCAGCAGGCGATAACCCTTCAGCGCCAGGATCAGCATGGCGAGACGTTCGGCCCAGCGGCCTCGCGCCTCCGCAGCCTGACGCTTGCGGCTCACCCCTGCGCGTCCCGCAGGCTGAGTGCGCGGGCGTAAACGTCCCGCCGGGCCCATCCGGACTGCGCAGCCACCTCGGCTGCGGCGTCCTTGACCCGCAAATGCGCCATCGCGGTTTGCAAGGCTGCATCAATCCGGGCCTCGTCCCAGCCTTGGTCCTGTTTCGGGCCTATGACGATGACGATCTCGCCGCGTGGCGAGCCGGCTTCCGCGTAATGGCCGGCCAGCTCGGCGAGAGTGCCGCGTCGGGCCTCCTCATGAAACTTGGTCAGCTCACGACAGACGGCGGCGTCGCGTTGCCCCAACACTTTCGCCATCGAGGCCAGGCTGGCGGGCAGCCGGGAATTGCCTTCATAGACGACCAGACTGCCCGGCACATCAGCGAGGGTGGCCAGCCAGGTCTCGCGGGCACCGGTCTTTTGCGGGGGAAAGCCTGCGAAGGTGAAGCAATCGGTTGGAAGGCCAGCAATCGACAGGGCGGTCAGAACCGCCGATGCGCCGGGAATGGCCACCACATTGATGCCGCGCACGATCGCCTCACGCGCCAGCTTGAAGCCCGGATCAGACACCAGCGGCGTCCCGGCGTCCGAGACCAGGGCCATCACCGATCCCTGCTCGAGATCATCCAGAATGCCCGGTCGCACCTTCTCACCATTGTGATCATGATAGGGCTGCAACTCGGCCCGGATGCCGTGCGCATCCAGCAACCGCCGCGTCACCCGCGTATCCTCGGCCAGGACACGGTCGGCAGCCCCCAGAACATCAAGCGCGCGCAAGGTAATATCGCGCAAATTCCCGATCGGGGTGGCGACAAGGTAAAGCCCGGGGGCCAGCGCTTGCCCCGAGACGCGGTGGCGGCTAGCTTCGCCCTGAATTTCACTGGATGTACCGGTTATGCTGTCAGTCATTTTATCGCGTCTTCTCGCCTGTCTCGCCACCATGGCACAAAGCGCGCGACTGCGCCTCCTCGCCGTCATCGGCACAACCGGCCTGGTTCTGGCCGCCTGTGGCACGACAGCGCCGCCCCCGCCGCAACAGCCGATCCCGCAGCCCGTCATCCAGCCGGAGCCCGAACCGGAATCCGAGCCGGAAGAACCGGAACCTTCCCTGGAAACCGGCCTGATCCCGCCGCACATGCAAGGGCGTGACATTGCCCGCGTCGCCGTGCTCCTGCCCTTCTCGGCGGAGAATTCCGGCGCCCGCGGTGAAGCCCTCCGTCTGCTGCGCGCCGCCGAACTGGCCCTGTTCGAACGCGCAGGCGGCAATCTGCTGATGATCCCGAAGGATACGCAGGGAACCCCTGAAGGCGCCCGCGCGGCCGCCCAGGCTGCCGCCGAAGACGGTGCCGACCTGATCATCGGCCCACTGTTCGGATCCTCCGTGGCCTCCGCCGCCGATATTGCCCGCCAGGCCGGGATTCCGGTGATCGCCTTCACCACCGACACCAGCGTGGCGGGCGATGGCGTCTATCTGATGAGTTTCCCGCCGGAGATCGAAGTCGCGCGGATTGTCGATTACACGGCCCGCCAGGGCGTGGAGCGCTTTGCCTATCTCGGCCCGCAGGACCGTTATGGCCAGGCGGTCTACAACGCACTGCAGGACACGGCCGCCCTGTCTCTGGGCAGCGTCACGGCAGAAGCCTTCTACACCGGAGATGTGGAAGCCATGGCCCGGGCCTCGGCCCGCCTGGCCGAGGGCGTGTTCGAACCGCTGACCCCCGAAGAAGCCGACGAGTTGCGCCTGACCGAGTGGATTCCCGATCCGGAAGCGCCCTTCCAGGCCGTGATCCTGCCGGAAGGCGGCACACGCCTGCGCGCGCTCGGCCCGTTGCTGATCTCGCAGAATGTCGACCCGCTCGTCGTCCGTTTCCTGGGCACGGGCCTGTGGAATGATCCGGACCTGCTGCGCGAACCGGCCCTGCATGGCGGCTGGTTTGCCGGCCCCGACCAGTCCGCCCGCGTGAATTTCGAAGCAGCCTACGAGGCCGCCTACAATTCGGAACCGTCCCGCATTGCCAGCCTGGCCTATGATGCCATGGCCCTGGCCGCCCATCTGGACGGTGGCGAACGCGGCTTCTCCCGCGAGGCCATCGAGGAAGCCCAGGGCTTCATGGGTGCGGACGGCTTGTTCCGCTTCCATGCAAACGGGCTGATTGAACGCGGTCTGGCGATCTATGAAATCCGCTCGCGCGGTCTGCGGGAAATCGAGCCGGCCCCGGTCTCTTTCGAGCCGGAAGCCTTCTAGGGTACCAGCTCGCCCGACACGCCATCCGCCAGGAGACGTCCATCCCAGGTCAGACGGACCCGGGTCCCGTCCTGTTCGACAAAGCCCTGGCGGATCATCCGGTCGAGCCCTTGCGCATCGACCGAACCGCCTGTCGCCGCCCGCAATCCATCAAGATCGAGCCCTTCACTGACCCGCATGCCCATCAGGATGCGTTCGGCGACTTCATCCTCGACCGACAGGCGGGTTTCCTCATGCCGCTGTGGACCCGTGAGGTAGTCGCTCGGCCGGCGTCTGGCTTCTGTGGCCAGCCGTCCACCGGCAGCGAAACGCCCGAGACGGCCATGCGCTCCCGGACCAACGCCGATCCAGTCTCCCCCAGCCCAGTAGAGCCGGTTGTGAACCGACTGGTCGGCGTATGAGCGCGCGTGATTGGAGATTTCATAAGCCAGCAGACCGGCTGCCTCGCACAGATCCTGGGTGAGGTCGAACAGGTCCGCGCCGTCATCATCGGTCACGGTGAGAGTTTCGCCACGCTGGGCGCGCTTGCCGAAGGCGGTCGCCGGCTCGACAGTCAATTGATAGGGTGAAAGGTGCCCGACCCCGCTGGCCAAGGCGGTTTCCAGCTCGATCGCCCAGTCTTCCGGCGTCTGCCCCGCCCGGGCATAGATCAGATCCAGCGAAACCCGGCTGAACACGGATTGCGCCGCCTCGATGGAGGCCCGCCCCAGATCTGCATCATGATCCCTGCCGAGGGCTGTCAGGGTTTCATCCTTGAAGCTCTGAACGCCCAGCGATAGGCGGTTGATGCCGGCTGACGCCATGTCCGCAAACCCGGAAAGGTCCTTGGGGTTCGCTTCCAGCCCGATCTCGGCACCCGGCACGAACCCCCAAAGCGACTGCGCCGTGGCGATC
Source organism: Maricaulis sp. (assembly GCA_002694345.1). Classification (GTDB taxonomy): domain Bacteria; phylum Pseudomonadota; class Alphaproteobacteria; order Caulobacterales; family Maricaulaceae; genus Maricaulis. Next base: position 20,832 of record NZLV01000074.1, on the reverse strand, counting down.
ACCTGCTCGAGTTGGTCCGGCCGCATAAGAGAGGGCGTGCCTCCGCCGAAGTGCAGACTGACGAGGGCGCGCGCGCCCGTGCGCTCGCGCCAGGCGGCCATATCCTCGAGAATGGCGGCCAGCAGAGCCTCGTCATCACCCTTGGGGCGGTAGACATTGAAATCGCAGTAGGGACAAATCCGGGCGCAATAGGGCCAGTGGACATAGAGGCCCAGCGCATTGCTCAGATCGAGAGGATCCATTTCGCTCATTCCAGCGATCGCAGCTCCGACCGGACCATGAGATCCAGCGCCCGGCCCCGATGGCTCAGCGCGCGCTTTTCGGCCGAGGTCATCTCGGCGAAACTCCGGTCCTCCCCTTCAGGGCGGAATATCGGATCATAACCGAACCCGGCATCTCCGCGTGGCGGCCAGACAATCTCGCCGACGACTTCACCGCGATAATGCGACACGGAGCCGTCCGGACGCGCCAGGGCGATCACGCAGACAAATCGTGCTGTCCGGTCGGATGCACCGGCGAGTTCATCCTGAACCCGCTGCATGGCGCGGCCGAAATCCCGCGGCTCGCCAGCCCAGCGGGCAGAATAGATCCCCGGCGCCCCGTCCAGCGCGTCGACAGCCAGACCGGAATCATCGGCCAGACAGACCAAGCCCGTCGCCTCGCAGGCGGCCCGCGCCTTGAGTGCTGCATTGCCCTCAAAGGTGGATTCCGTCTCTTCCGGTTCCGGCAGATCGAGATCTGCAGCGCTTTTCAGGGCGACCCCGAACGGCGCCAAAATGTCCGTCAACTCTTTGATTTTACCCGCATTATGACTAGCGAGCACCCAGGTATCAGTCCCTGACATGAGGCTGTTCGGCTCCCGTTTTTTATCGCCTTTCGAAAAATTCATATCGAAAAACGATATTTTTTGCTTGCGCGTCCCGATCTTTCTGTTTATCGATAAACAACAAGGGCGGGAGACACCGTCCCACACGCAAGACAGATAACGTGAATTGGTCAGATACAAGAGAAAGGAAACAGGAAATGGTCAGGTCCAACAATTCCAGCTTTCGCACGGTCGCTTCGATTGCGGTCAATGTGATGCTGCTGGTTTCGGTGGCTGCCGGTGCGTTTTACGCAATTGCCCCGGTCGCTGCATGATTGCTAAGGACGGGTGAGGCCTGACGAACGGAGTGCCGTTCACAGGCCTCATCTGCGAAACGGGAAGGGGCGGGCATGAAAACACTGGGCCAAGGCTCACTAGCCTCCATCATCAAGGTGGTGCTGGACATCGTCTGGTATATCGCCTGGGCACTACTCGCCATCGCGGCGCTGGTCATCCTCGCGGCCGGAGCGACGCTGGTGATGGACTTCCTGGGTTATTCGCCGGGCCCCGTCTCCGAATTGCTGCAGATGATCCGGAATAATGGCTGGATCTTCCCGATCCTGGTGGCGGAAATCATCGCCGTCATGATCGTGATCGACCGCCTGCGCCGGATTTTCTCGACGCTGATCGCGGGCGACCCCTTTGTACCGGAAAACGCCGGACATCTGCGGGTCATCGCCCTGGCGATCGCGGGTTTCCAGATCCTGCGTCATCTCACGCAGGGCGCTGTGGCCATGCTGCTGACCATCCTGGGTCAACCGGTGATCGGTGGCCAGGAGCTGACAGCCAGCTGGAATGTCGACCTGGGCGCCTGGTTCGCTGTGGCGGCCCTGCTGGTACTCGCGGAAGTCTTCCGCGAAGGTGCGAAAATGCGCCAAGAACAAAAATTGACGATTTAGGGGGACGCACACATGCCAATCCGCGTCACCCTCGACCGAATGCTCCTCGAGCGCCGCATGTCCCTGACGGAATTGTGCGACCGCGTCGGTATCACCATGGCCAATCTGTCCATTCTCAAGACAGGCAAGGCCAAGGCCGTCCGCTTCTCCACGCTGGAAGCGCTCTGCCGAGAACTCGGCTGCCAGCCAGGCGATCTGCTGAGTTTCGATGATGAAGAGGATGAAGACGACCCGGACGCAGCCGAATAGGCGCGAGGGTCATACCGAAATCCGGCCGGGTCAAACCGGACGGGTCAGACGGCGGGGGCGGGCCTGCAAGGTCGCCCCTTCCCAAGAGTAGCCTTGCGGGCCGTTTTCAGCCCCCCAGCGCGCTCCCGCCGTCTGTTTCTTCGCCGGAAAACCGGCGCAGTCCTTGGGCTCAGGCCTTCAAAGCCGCCATCTGCAGGGCGCAGAGATCCGCGACACCGGCCTTGGCCAGCGAGAACAATTCTGTGAAATCGCTCTCCGGGATGGGCTTGTCTTCAGCCGTCGCCTGAATTTCCACGATACCGCCATTATCCGTGAGAACAAAGTTTGCATCGGCCTCGGCGCGGCGATCTTCCTCATATTCCAGGTCCAGACGGGTCTCGCCGTCAATCACGCCGCAGGAAATCGCGGCCAACTGGCCATAGACGGGGTCGGATTTCAGCACGCCCTCCTCGATCAGATAGCCGGTGGCCTGCTTCAGGGCGACCCAGGCGCCGGTGATGGCCGCCGTCCGGGTGCCGCCATCGGCCTGCAGGACGTCACAATCGATCGTGATCTGGCGCTCCCCGAGCGCTTTCAGGTCGACCACAGCCCGCAAGGAGCGACCGATCAGGCGCTGGATTTCTTGCGTGCGGCCGGATTGCTTGCCCGCCGCCGCTTCCCGGCGGGACCGCGTATGGGTCGAGCGCGGCAGCATGCCGTATTCCGCGGTGACCCAGCCCTTACCACCGCCGCGCAGCCAGGGCGGTACGCTCTCCTCGATCGAGGCCGTGCACAGGACGTGCGTCCCGCCGAACCGGGCCAGGCAGGAGCCTTCAGCATAAAGGGAGGCACCGGCCTCCAGCGTCACGGCCCGCATCGCATCGCGCGCCCGTCCCATTGGTCTCATCTCGTCTCTCCGGTCAGGTTTGGTGCTAGGCTGGTAGCGGGATGCGCCGCCCGCTTCAAGCACCGGTCTCAAACCGTGTCGCATCAATAGGAATTGAACCTTGCGCCGGGCACGACTAATTCAGGGGACATGAACCCGATACCGCACGCATCCGCGCTGTCCGCCCTGGATGACCGCATGCGCACGATCTTCCGCGAGATCGTGGAAGCCTATCTGCGCTCGGGCGAACCGGTGGGCTCGCGCACCCTGTCCCAGACCGGCAATCTCTCCCTCTCTCCCGCCTCGATCCGCAACACAATGGCCGATCTCGCCCAGCTGGGCCTGCTTTCGGCGCCGCATTCCAGCGCTGGCCGCATGCCGACCCATGCCGGTTTGCGCCTGTTCGTGGACGGGCTGCTGCAGGTCGGCGAGTTGAGTGCGGACGAGCGCAAGGCGATCGAGGGCAAGGTGGTGCGCTCCGGACGCACGACACAGGACCTGCTGTCCGAGGCCTCCTCCCTGCTCAGCGGCCTGGCAGGTGGTGCCGGACTGGTGGTCACGCCGAAGCGCGAAGCGCCGCTGCGCCATGTAGAATTTGTGCCGCTCTCGACCCAGGAAGTCCTGGGCATCCTCGTTTTCGAGGACGGTTCGGTCGAAAACCGTTTGATGCGTACGCCGGAAGGCATGTTCCCGGCGACCCTGGTGGAAGCCGGCAACTACTTGTCCGCCCGCCTCAAAGGCCGCAGTCTGGACGAGGCCCGCAAAGCGATTGCCCAGGAAATCGACGAACGCCGCGCCCAGCTGGACACCGCTGCGGAGACCCTGGTGAAGCAAGGCCTCGCCGACTGGACCGGCCGCAAGGATGACCGGGCCCTGATCGTACGCGGCCAGGCCCGCTTGCTGGAAAGCGTCGATGCCGCAGGCGATCTGGAACGCATCCGCATGCTGTTCGAGGACATTGAACGCAAGGAAGAGCTGATCACCCTGCTGGACAAGGCGCGCGACGGGGACGGGGTTCGCCTGTTCATCGGCGCAGAGAACCCGCTCTTCAGCCTGTCGGGTTCAAGCGTGATCGTGGCTCCCTATATGAACTCGGAACAGGAAATCATCGGCGCGCTGGGTGTAATTGGCCCCACGCGTTTGAACTATGCCCGTGTTATTCCGCTGGTCGACTACACAGCCCGTGTCGTCGGCCAGATCCTGGACGGCACGCGACGAGAGTGAAGAACGACATGAGCGACAACGAAAACACCACACCGGAAACCGAAACCGAAGACGCCGCCGCGCCGGTTGAAGACACATCTCCCGAAGCGGTGATCGCCGAGCTGACGGCCGAAATCGACACGCTGCGCGATGATCGCCTGCGTGCCCTCGCCGACGCCCAGAACACGCGCCGCCGGGCCGAGAAGGAAATCTCCGACGCCCGCGTCTATTCCGTGTCCAATTTCGCCAAGGACATGCTGGACGTGGCGGACAATCTGTCGCGCGCCCTGGCTGCCCTGGGCCCGGACCAGATGGAGGGCGCGTCCGATGCGCTGAAAAACCTGGTCGATGGCATCGCGATGACGGAAAAATCGCTCCTCTCCAAGATGGAGCGCCATGGCGTGAAAATGATCGATCCGGCGCCAGGCGATGTATTCGACCCGAACCGCCACCAGGCGGTCGCGCAGATCCCGTCGGACCAGCCGTCCGGCAAGATTGCCTCGGTCATGCAGACCGGTTTCGTCATTGGTGACCGCACCTTGCGGGCTGCGATGGTGGCCGTTTCGGCTGGCCAGCCGGGTGGCAACCCGACCGGTGAAGCCGGCGGCAATCTCGACGTAAAGGCCTGATTTCAGGGCTTTGCAGGCAGGCTTGACTTGCCCCACTGATCGCCACCTCATACCCCCGGCCCATGAATAGAGGCCGGGGGAGCAATCATGATCTTGTCAGAACTGGCCGGACTGGCCCTGTCAGAGGCACCTGGATTTGACGCCGACGCCGCCACATCCGCCTATCTCGCGACACTCGATGGCGCGGCCCGGGACCGGTCAGACAGCTATTTCGAGGGCGGTTACTGGCTGATCCTGGTCAATGCCCTTGTCAGCCTCGCGGTTGCCTGGGTCCTGCTGCAAAGCGGATTCGCCCGCAAGGTCCGCGACAAGGTCGAGGCCTGGATGCCCTGGCGCTGGCTGGCCATTCCGCTGTTCGTGATTGCCTGGTCCCTCGCTTCTGCACTTCTGAGCTTCCCGCTGACGGTCTATGAAGGCTTCTTCCGCGAACACGCCTTCAATCTCTCCACGATGAGCCTGACCGGCTGGGTTGTTGAATGGGCCATGCAGCTGCTCGTCAGCACGATCATGGGCGCGCTGTTCCTGACCGTTTTCTACGTGATGATCCGCCTGGCCAAGGCAGCCTGGTGGCTGTGGGGCGCCGGTATCGCCATTGTTTTCATGGCCTTCGCCCTGTTGATTGCCCCGGTTTATATCGAACCCCTGTTCAACGACTACACGCCGATGGAAGAGGGCGAGCTGCGCGATGACATCCTGGCCATCGCCCATGCCAATGGCATTCCGGCCGACGATGTCTATGTCTTCGACGTCTCCCGTCAGTCCAACCGCATCACGGCCAATGTCTCCGGCCTGTTCGGCACGACACGGATTGCCCTTTCCGACACGCTGGTCGACCAGACGGACCCGGATGAGGTTCTGGCCGTGATGGGCCATGAAATGGGCCATTACGTGCTCAATCATATCTGGGAGATGTTCGTCTATTTCGGCGTGCTGCTGGCGCTGGGCCTGGCTTTTGCCGACGGGCTGTTCAAATGGGCCAACATGGCATTCGGAAAGAGTTGGGGTGTGAAGGATATCGGCGATATCGCCGGTCTTCCCTTGTTGAGCGCCTGTCTGACCGTCTTCTTCCTGGTCACGACGCCGGTCTACAACCGGATCGTCTACACCAATGAGGCCGAGGCCGACATTTTCGGCCTGAACTCGGCCCGCGAACCGGACGGTTTTGCCACGGTCGCCCTGCGTCTGTCCTCCTATCGCAAGATCGAGCCTTCGGCGTGGGAAGAGTTTGTTTTCTTCGACCACCCATCCGGGCATTCCCGGGTCGCCATGGCGATGGACTGGAAGGCCGGTCAGCTGGACATGGGCGCCGACGACCAGACAGCAGACCTGCGCATCGACAGGGCGGAACAGATCGCGGCTGAGCTGGAAGCGGCGAATTCGGACTGAAGATCAAAGTGGTAGGCAAAAGCCTCTCGCCAGATCGCGCGGGTGGGCACAGTATGCGATCCGGTCTGACGCGAAGGAACAATCATCATGCTGCCGAACTGGGCGATGCAAGCCATGAATGTCCTGACCCAGGGATTCATTCTGATCCTGGGCGCCCTCGTCCTGTTCGCCCTGGTCCTCTACATCATCGATATCAGTCAGACCCGGGACACGGTCCGACGGAATTACCCGCTGGTCGGACGATTCCGGAACCTGTTCACCCATCTGGGCGAGTTTTTCCGCCAGTATTTCTTCGCGCTGGACCGGGAAGAACTTCCCTTCAATCGCGCCGAGCGCCAATGGGTGTACCGGGCGGCCAGCGGACAGGGCGGCACCATTCCCTTCGGCTCGACCAAGCCGCTCGACAAGCCGGGCACCGCGATCTTCCTCAATCATCCCTTTCCGCCACTGGATGACCATTCCGCTGAAACCCAGCCCCTGCGGATCGGGGCCGGAGCCCGCCAGCCCTTTGACGCACCCTCCTTCTTCAATATTTCCGGCATGAGCTATGGTGCCCTGTCCAAGCCGGCCGTGCGCGCCCTCTCGCGAGGTGCAGCCAAGGCCGGGATCTGGATGAATACGGGCGAGGGCGGGCTTTCACCCATGCATCTGGAAGGCGGTTGCGACATCGTTTTCCAGATCGGAACGGCCAAATACGGCGTCCGCGATGAGACCGGCGGGCTGAGCGATGACAAGCTGCGCGCGATTGCCCGTCATGACCAGGTCCGCATGTTCGAACTGAAATTGGCCCAGGGCGCCAAACCGGGAAAGGGCGGGATCCTGCCCGGCGCGAAGGTGACAGCCGAGATCGCCGCCATTCGGGGCATCGAGCCCGGCCAGGCGTCCATCTCGCCCAACCGGCACCCTGAATTCGATGATGTCGACGGCCTGCTCGATATGCTGGCCCACATCCGGGACGTCACGGGAAAGCCTGCGGGTTTCAAGACCGTGATCAGCGATCCGGCTTTTCTGGACGATTTGTTCGAAGCGGTGACACGGCACGGTCTGGAAGCAGCCCCTGATTTCATCACCGTGGATGGCGGGGATGGCGGCACCGGGGCGGCTCCGATGGCCTTGATGGACAATGTTGGCCTGCCCCTGCGCGAAGCCCTGCCCATGCTGGTGGCCCTTCGCGACCAGTACGGCCTGAAGAACCGGATCCGGATCGTGGCATCCGGCAAGCTCCTCATCCCCGGCCATGCCGCCTGGGCCATCGCCGCCGGGGCGGATTTCATCCAGTGCGCCCGCGGCTTCATGTTCTCGCTCGGCTGTATCCAGGCACTCAAATGCCATCGCAATACCTGTCCGACCGGGATTACCACGCATGACAAGCGCCTGCAGCGCGGCCTGGTGGTGAAGGACAAGGCCGAGAAGGTCGCGGAGTATGCCAATACGATCCGCCAGCATGTGGAAATGATTGCGCATTCCTGCGGCGTACCGGAACCCCGGGAGTTGCGCCCGCACCATGTCCGGATCGTGCTGGGTGACGGCCGCTCAGTGCCCATGGCCAGCCTGCCCCCTTTGCCGCCCCGTCCGGCCAACAATCCCGAGGACCATGTCTGAGATGGCTGCCGCCCTGTTTACCCTCCGCCTGGTTCACACGCTGATCGTGATTGCCTGTGTCAGCATGCTGATCCCGCTCTATCACTATGCCCTGACCGGCGAAGGCGCCCTTTGGGCGGCGCTTGCCTTGATCGCGCCCATGGGCGTGCTGATCGGCATCCTGCTCAATGGTGGCACCTGCATCCTGCAGACCCTGGCCTGTCGCATGACCGGGCGGACCGAAGGCTGGGAACGTGACGTCTTCTTTTTACCGGAAAGCTGGGCCGTCAAAGTGGTGCCGGCGACAGTGCCGGTCTTCACCTTGGGTGTGCTGGGGTCGCTGGCGCGCTGGTTCTTCGGTTGAGACGGTCTCAGCCGGGGATCGTCCCCCGCCGCATGGTCAGATTGATACGGCCACCGCCGGGAAAGTGCGCCTCGGGCAGGAGTGTCGACGTGCCCGGATAGATCCGGTCGACCCCGTGATAGCAGCGCCGGGCCTCGCCTCCGAGCACCACGACATCGCCCGATGACAGGACCAGGGAGGATGTCCGCCCCTTGCGTTCCGGTCCACCGATCCGGAACCGCGCCTTGTCCCCCAGCGAGATCGAGACCACGGCAGCGTCGGTGGCCTCTTCATCCCAGTCGACATGAAGACCCATCTTGCTGTCCGGACCGTACCAATTGACCAGACAGGCTTCGGGCGGGGCGGGAAAGTCCGATACAGCCGCCCAGAGATCGAGCAGGGCCTGCGGCATGGCAGGCCAGGGCGCTCCGGTCTGCGGATGGGCAGGCTCATAGCGATAGCCCTTCGCCTTGTCGGTCACCCAGCCAAGCGGACCGAAATTCGTCATCATCACAGAGAGCGGTTGGCCGGTGCGCGGCATGGTCGGGCGCCAGAAGGGGGCGCTTTGCGTGGCGTCCATGACGGCCGCGATCAGCGCCGCCTGGGCCTCGCGATCGAAATGACCGGGCAGGAAACGGAAACCGGAGGGAGGGGAAACAGGTATCACCATGGACCCGAAGATGTGACAGGACCGACCCGGCTTCCACCCGAAACCTGCGCAAACAGGCCTGAAGCGGGTCCAAATCGGGCCCAATGCAGCGGAATCTGCATGATATATGAACCGGGCCTTGCGTTGCCCGTCACCCCTTCCTAAATCGCCTACCAAGCGCGGGGTTATTCCCTGCAAACACTTGAACCACGCCGGCGGCGGCATCGCCGGTTTATCAATGACGATCCCGAAGGGGACGGAACGCGTCAGGCCCGGTGCTTTTTACAAAGGCCGACCTCGACAGCCCCGGTCCCGCTTGGAAAAAACGGAGAGACGATCAATGAGCAAGGTCATCGGCATCGACCTGGGTACGACCAATTCCTGTGTGGCTGTTATGGAAAACGGCCAACCGAAGGTCATCGAGAATTCGGAAGGCGTCCGGACGACCCCGTCCGTGGTGGCTTTCACGGAAGACGGCGAGCGCCTGATCGGCCAGCCGGCAAAACGCCAGGCCGTCACCAACCCCGATTACACGTTTTTTGCCATCAAGCGCCTGATCGGCCGCAACATGGATGACCCGACGGTCAAGAAGGACATCGACATGGTGCCCTATTCGATCGTCCCTTCGGACAACAATGCCGCTTGGGTCAAGGGTCGCGACAAGAAATACGCCCCGTCCGAAATTTCCGCCTTCACCCTTCAGAAGATGAAGGAAACCGCGGAATCCTATCTGGGTGAAACGGTCGAGAAAGCCGTTATCACGGTTCCGGCCTATTTCGATGACGCCCAGCGTCAGGCCACCAAGGACGCCGGCAAGATCGCCGGCCTGGAAGTCCTGCGCATCATCAACGAACCGACCGCAGCGGCCCTGGCCTATGGCCTGGACAAGGGCGAGAACAAGACGATCGCCGTGTTCGACCTCGGCGGTGGTACGTTCGACGTCTCCATCCTGGAAATCGGCGATGGCGTGTTCGAGGTGAAAGCCACCAATGGTGACACCTTCCTCGGCGGTGAAGACTTCGACATGCGCATTGTCGAATACCTCGCAGACGAATTCAAAAAGGAAAACGGCATCGACCTGAAGGCCGACAAGCTGGCTCTCCAGCGCCTGAAGGAAGAAGCCGAGAAGGCCAAGAAGGAACTCTCCTCGGCCACCTCCTATGAAGTGAACCTGCCCTTCATCACGGCCGATGCCTCGGGTCCCAAACACCTGAACATCAAACTGTCCCGCGCCAAGCTGGAAGCCCTGGTCGAAGACCTGGTCAAGCGGACGCTGGAACCGTGCAAGAAGGCCCTGAAGGATGCCGGTCTGAGCGCCTCCGACATTGACGATATCGTCCTGGTCGGCGGCATGACCCGCATGCCCAAGGTCCAGGAAGCCGTGAAAGGCTTCTTCGGCAAGGATCCGCACAAGGGTGTGAACCCGGATGAAGTGGTTGCCATGGGTGCCGCCATCCAGGCCGGCGTTCTGCAAGGTGATGTGAAGGACGTCCTGCTGCTCGACGTGACCCCGCTGTCGCTGGGTATCGAGACGCTGGGTGGTGTCTTCACCCGCCTGATCGACCGCAACACCACGATCCCGACCAAGAAGTCTCAGACCTTCTCGACCGCGGACGACAACCAGACCGCCGTGACCATTCGGGTGTCCCAGGGTGAGCGCGAAATGGCAGCCGACAACAAGCTGCTCGGCCAGTTCGACCTGGTCGGCATCCCGCCGGCCCCGCGCGGTCTGCCGCAGATCGAGGTGACCTTCGACATCGACGCCAACGGAATCGTCAACGTGTCCGCCAAGGACAAGGCGACCGGCAAGGAACAGGCGATCCGCATCCAAGCCTCCGGTGGCCTGTCCGATGACGAGATCGACAACATGGTCAAGGACGCCGAGGCAAATGCCGACGCGGACAAGAAGCGCAAGGAACTGGTCGAAGCCCGCAATGGTGCCGAAGCCATGGTCCACCAGACCGAAAAGCAGCTCGAGGAATTCGGCGACAAGGTTCCGTCTGCCGACAAGGAAGCCATCGAGGCGGCCCTGAACGAGCTGAAAGAGGTCAAGGATGGCGAGGATCTGGAAGCCATCCAGCAGAAGACCCAGGCCCTGGTCCAGGCGGCCATGAAGCTCGGCGAGGCCATGTATGCGGCCCAACAGACCGAAGCGGCCGAAGCCGACGCCAAGTCGGACGCCGAGGGCGATGATGACGTGGTCGACGCGGAATTCTCCGAAGTCGACGACGAAAACAAAAAGGACAGCTAAGGTCCGGATATTCGGGGCGGTTGGTCTTCAACCGCCCCGGCCATTCCGGCCTGAGGTGTCCTGATGAACCGACCCGACCCGATCTCCGCTCCGTTTGGAGCCTTTGCCTTGTCCGGCCTGTCCGAGCGCATGCGGCGCTTGCCGATGGTCCTGCCGGCGGACGGGTTGCGTCGGGCTGCTGAATCCCTCGTCCGCCGCGCCCTGATGTCCGGTGGACGCGAGATCGCCGATGTCGAGGTCTTCCCCGGACAGTTTGCCCGCCTGCACCTGCGCGACAATCGTTGCGAGAAACGGGTCTTTGCGGGCTCGCGGACCTGGGATGATGCGGAGCGGTCGGAAATCCGGCAGCGGATCGCCGACCACAATGCAGACACGCCTTTTGTCTTCGTCGACGCCGGGGCCAATGCCGGCCTCTACACCCTGTCCGTCCTGGCCGATGCCCGCACGCTCGGCAAACCGGTCAAGGTGGTCGCGGTGGAACCGGATCCGGAGAACCGCCGGCGTCTGGAATTCAACCTGACGGCCTCGACGGCAGAAGACGTCACTGTCGCGCCCGTGGCCCTTGGCGCAGAGGAGGGCGAGGCCCACCTCTCTGTCAGCGGTGGCAATCGCGGCGAGGTTCATGTGGAGCAGGATGGCGACGGGGTGACCGTGCCGCTGCGTCCTCTGGCCCAGCTGCTGACCGAGACCGGTACGAGCCGGGTCGATGTCATGAAGATTGACATCGAAGGTTATGAAACGCCCGTGCTGAAGGCTTTTTTCGCGACTGCACCGCGAGACCTGTGGCCGGGCATGATTTTGATCGAGACGCGGCATGATGCCGCCCTCGAGGACAGCGCCGCCGGCCTGTGTCTGACCCAGGGCTACACGATCGCCCGGCAGATGCGGCAGAACGCGGTCCTGGTCCTGCAAGACGGTGAAAAGTGATGAGCAAGCGTGATTTCTACGAAGTCCTGGGTGTCGAACGCGGCGTCGACGAAAAGGCGCTGAAGAGCGCCTACCGCAAGCTCGCCATGCAATACCACCCGGACCGCAATCCGGGCGATGAGGAAGCCGAAGCCAAGTTCAAGGAAGTCGGCGAGGCCTATTCCGTCCTGTCAGACCCTGACAAACGCGCCGCTTATGACCGTATGGGCCATGCCGCTTTCGAACAGGGTGGCATGGGCGGCGGGCAAGGCCCGTTTGGCGGTGGCGCCGGTGCCGCCGAGTTTGCCGACATTTTCGAACAGGTGTTCGGCGAAGCCTTCAACATGGGCGGCGGACGCCGCGGGGGGGGCGGGCGCGCGCGTTCCGGTCCCGCCCGGGGCGCAGATCTGCGCTTCGACATGGAGATTTCGCTGGAAGATGCCTTCAACGGCAAGGATGCGACCATCACCGTGCCGACCGCCATGCACTGCGAACGCTGCGATGGCCAGGGCAATGAACCGGGCACGGAGCTGGAAACCTGTGGCACCTGTCATGGTGCCGGCCGCATTCGCCGTTCCCAGGGCTTTTTCACGATGGAACAGACCTGCCCGCAGTGCGGCGGGCGTGGCCAGTATGTCAAAACCCCCTGCCAGGACTGTGACGGCGTCGGCCGCGTGCGCAAGAACCGCACCCTGAACGTCACCGTGCCCGCCGGTGTCGAGGACGGTACTCGCATCCGGCTGGCCGGCGAGGGCGAAGCCGGGGCCCGTGGCGGGCCGCGCGGCGATCTTTACATTTTCATTTCCGTCACCCCGCACGAGATTTTCGAGCGCGACGGACCCAATCTCTATTGCCGCGCTCCGGCCTCCATGGTGCAAGCCGCCCTGGGCTGTTCCATGCAGGTGCCGACCATTGAGGGCGGCAAGGCCGAGATGAAAATCCCCGAAGGCGCCCAGACCGGCCGCCGCATGCGTCTGCGCGGCAAGGGCATGCCCCGTCTGCGCGGAGGTCCGCGCGGGGATATGGTGGTGGAACTTTTCGTCGAAACACCCCGCAATCTGTGCGACCGCCAGAAGGAGTTGCTGAAGGAATTCTGTGACTTGTCCGGTGAGGGCTGCAATCCCGACAGCGCGGGTTTCTTCAACAAGGTCAAGCAGTTCTGGGACGACGTCACCACGGATGACGGTCGCCCCAACGCGAACTGATCGCCACGACTGATCCCCGTCCGCCGACGGCTTCGGGATGACAGGGCCGGGGGATACGCGTACCACTCGAAAGATGGACGCCACGCCCGCTGAGATTCCCGCCGAAACACCGATCCGCTCCGGCTTTTTCCAGCCGGCGGAAGTACATGTGTTCCGGTTGTCTCCCCTGGGTGTCCTTGCGACAAGCCTGATCCTGTTTGTGCTGGTTTACGGCTTCTACGTTCTGGTGGCCGAGACGACGAACGGGCCGGGCCTGTTCGAATTCAGCGAGACCGGTCAGGCCCTGCTCACCCGCGTCGCCTGGATCGCCTTTGTCCTGAGCCTGATCTTCACCGCCGGAATCGCCTTCAGCGAAACCGGTCGGCGGCTTTGGGAAATGGAAGCGGATGATCTGTCCCGGGCGCTGGGCGAAACGGGCCGCCATGCGGCACTGGACCTGCAAAAGGGCATCCCGGACGCTTGGCGGGGCCGGTATTTGACCGCCTTCCTGATCGGCGCCCTGGCCGGTTTGGGCTTCAATGCCTTCATGATGCTGGCCAACGGATTTTCCCCGCTGGACTATTTCAATTCTGTCGGGCTCTGGTTCTTCATCGTCTCGCCCTTCCTGTACGGGATCGGCTTCCGGGCCGGCGTCGATGTCGCCCGCGAGAGCCAGACGATCAAGACGCTGATCCGGGATCATCTGACGGTCGACCTGTTCAAGCTTGACGCTTTGCAGGTGTTCGGCCGGATCGGACTGCGCGCGGCGCGGACCTGGATGATCATGGCGGCCATTATCCTGCTTTTCCTGATCAATCCGAACGCGCCGGACCAGCTCTTCGCCGCCGACCAGCTAGCCATGACGATTCCGGTTGTCGGAGCCTCCGTCCTGGGCGGTCTCTTCCTGCTGGCAAGCACGCTGCATCCCGTTCACACCAAGATCCAGGCCGCCAAACGGGCCGAGCTCGACCGGGTCCATACCGAAATGCAAACCATGCGGGACAAGGCACTGGCCGGAAATGCCGAAGCGGCCTCGGCGCTGGCGGGTTATACCGATTACGAGATCTGGGTGAACAATCTGCCCGAATGGCCAGTCTCAGCCGGGATCACGACCCGGTTTTCGCTCTATATCCTGCTGCCAGTCATTCCCATCATCGGGTCCTATGTGTTTGAAAATCTGGCGGATCAACTTGTCAGTGGAGGCAGCCTATGAACCGGGATATCCAAATCGCCCTTCTCGGTATGACCGGACGCCTCGGCGGTGCGATCGGCCGCGCCATCCTGGCCAGGCCGGGTCTGGCCATCAGCGGAGCCAGTGTCCGCTCCGGCTCACCCGTGGAGGGCGGTGATATCGGCCGTTTCCTGACCGGAGAAGTGACTGGCGTGACCGCCTCGGTTTCCCTCGAAACAGCGCTGCAGGGCTGCGATATCGTGATCGATGCCAGCCTGCCCGAGCTCACCATGTCTGCCATCAAACTGTTGAAAAAAATGGGTAATATCCCGTTTGTCAGTGGTGTGACAGGATTGAATTCAGCGCAGCAGGACGCCCTCATCGCTGCTGCCGGGCACAGTCCGGTCCTGCAGGCCGGTAATTTCTCCCTGGGCGTCGCGATGGCCGAGCGCCTGGTTCGCGAGGCGGCCAGCCTGCCGGCCGAGGACTGGGATATCGAGATCGAGGAAAGCCATCACCGCCGGAAGGCGGATGCCCCCTCGGGGACGGCGCTTCTTCTGGGCCGGGCCGCGGCGACCGGGCGCCGGGAAAGCCTGGACGAGGTCGCCGACTGGGCGCGTCATGGTCATACCGGTGCCCGAAAGCCGGGACAGATCGGTTTCGCCGTGACCCGGGGTGGCGGCATCATTGGCGAACATGCCGTGCGTTTCCTGTCGGAGATGGAAGAGATCACCATCTCCCACCGGGCCTTCGACCGGGCCGTTTTTGCCCGCGGAGCCGTCGAGGCGACGCTGTGGATGATCAATGCCGGCGAGGGCCGGCCGGCGGGGCTCTATTCCATGCAGGATGTGGTCAGAGGCTGACGCGCCAGCCAACCGCGCGCCCTCACGGCCTCGATCCTCGAGCGGCTCACCGGAACGGTTTCGCCACTTGTCAGGTCGAGTTTGACGTCGCGTGCGTGCCGTCGCGCCTGTGCCACAGCCCGGTCGGCCACCCACCAGGACCGGTGCACCTGTTCGCCGGCCTGTCCGTTCAGCAATTGCAGGGCATCCGACATCCGGCCCCGGACATAATAGCGGCTGCCAATCGTACGGATTTCCAGATAGTGATCTTCCGCCCGCACGAAGAGGACATCCGGCGCTTTCCATCCGGTCTGCAGATCCGACAGGCCCGGTGAGACAAGCAGGCCAGGAGCCCCGTCTTCCGGAGGTGCCAGGACAACCCGTCCGGCAAATCCCCGCTTGAGCAGCAGGACAAGCAGCGCCACCGGCATGACGATCGGCGCCAGGAAAACGTAGAAATCGAGAAGCGGATCTTCCGCCTTGGGCAGGAGCGGCGTCGATTTGAGGGCATGGAGCTCCAGGGTGAGCGCGAGATTGCACACCAGGACAGCCAGGACCAGGCTGCCCCAGCGCCACAGGCGGGTTCGCGGCACGAGACGCGACAGGCCGTACTCGATCAACCAGGGTTGGGTCAGCATGAGCAATCCGACCAGCGTCCAGAGCATCAGCCTGTGAGCAAGGCCCAGCTCGTCCGTGTCAAAGGCCCCCGCCGTGGAGAAGGCCAGAGCCAGCACGCCGACGCCGAGCACCAGATAGCCCAGCTGCTGCCAGAGCGGGAGCGGCTGAACCGTCCCGTCAGCAAGCTGCGGACCCTTGGCGACATATCCGGACACTTCACGACTCCCGGGGCGAAACCACCCGGGCGTCAGGCTAGGCCCCGGGTCTGATTGTCCCGGCCCGTTGCGGCCGAGATGTTGTTTCAAGACCTACTGAACTTGCCAGGAGTTTTCCATGCAGCTTTACCGCCTTCGCCATGTTCCGCTCGCCCTGCTCGCCATGATCTGCCTGTCCGGACTGCCTTCGGACGCGCTCGGGCAGGAACGACGCCAACTGCCGGACTTCACCCTTCATGGCGAACCAACCCATGCCGGAGACGAGGCCGGGCTGCACGCCTTTGTTGAAACCTTCAGGGAGCACTGGGCGGCGCAGGACACGGCAGCCCTGATGGAGATGCACACGCCGGACACGGAATGGATCAACGCTTATGCGCGGATGTTCCAGGGCCGGGACGCACTGGGCCGGTTTCTCGAAGACCGCCTGTTTCCGAGTTTTTCCGCATCAGTGTCCGCTGAAGAAGCTGCCAATATGCGCCTGGTCTCCCTGCGCTTTCTCGGCACTGACGGCGCTGTCATCCATCTTGCAACAGACGGTCAGCGCGGCGAGTCCCGCAATGCTGGCGAGGCTCAGAGGCGCACGCACATCCATCTTGTCCTGCAACGCGCCGGGACGGGCTGGTTGATTGCGCACACAGCCATTTTCGATGCTCGCAACTGAGCCGGCTCAAACGGTCCGGGCACCTGCCGTGTGTCCGGACCGGTATCCCGCCACACCCTGACACCGCGCACGATGTTACACGTGAAACAAGGCCCTATCCCGAAACTTGCCAGGCTGGGCAAATCCTGACACCATCCCGCCAGTCGTGATTTCAGGGGGTGTCAGTGCGTCGCGCCGAGCGTCTCATTCGTATAGTCCAGGCCTTGCGCGAAGCCGCGCCGGGCGCTGTCACCGCCCATGAACTCGGGCACAAGTTCGAAGTCTCCGAACGCACCATCTATCGCGATATCGCGCATCTGATCGGATCCGGCGCGCCGATCGACGGCGAAGCCGGTGTCGGCTATGTCCTGCGCCCCGGTTTCGACCTGCCGCCCCTGACCTTTTCCTATGAACAGCTGGATGCGCTCGCGCTGGGCGCCCGTCTGGTCAAGGCGACGGCCGACCGCGATCTGGCTTCCGCCGCCGCCGAAGCCCTGGCCAAGATCGAGCATGCCCTGCCGGATACGCATCGCGAACGCCTGCGCTCGACACCGCTGTTCGTCAGCTTCCTGGACGAGACCGTGCGGCCGGAAGCCTTCGGCCCGGTCCGCAATGCGATCTCGAACAAGCGCAAACTCCGTGTGGTCTACAATTCGCTCAATGACAGCATCACCAAACGCATCATCCGCCCCCTGGCACTGACCTGTTTCGGTCGCGTCTGGCTACTGTCGGCCTGGTGCGAGCTGCGCAATGATTTCCGCCATTTCCGGACCGACCGCATCGAGCGGCTGACCGTGCTGGCGGAAAGCTTCGAGGACGAGCCCGGCAAGCGCTTCCAAGACATGCGGGACGTGGCCTGAAGCCTACCAGCTGCCGGTGTTTTCCATTGAGGCCCAGGGTTCCTGCGACGGCAGGGAGTCGCCGCGCTGGAGGAGTTCCACGGAAATCCCGTCCGGCGAGCGGACAAAGGCCATGTGACCGTCTCGCGGCGGGCGGTTGATCGTATAGCCCATGTCCATCAGGCGCTGGCAGGTCTCGTAGACATTGTCCATGCGGTAGGCGAGATGGCCGAAATTCCGGCCGCCCGTATACGCTTCCGGGTCCCAGTTATGGGTCAGCTCGACGCAGGGCAGGCCCTCCGGCAGCGGTCCGCTCTCATAACCGGACGCGGCGACATCTTCCGGCGTGGCCAGGAAGACCAGGGTGAAGCGCCCGGCCTCGATATCCTTGCGGCTGACCTGGGTCAGACCCAGGCCCTCACAATAGAAACGCAGGCTGGCTTCCAGATCCGTGACCCGGACCATGGTGTGCAGATAACGCATGGAATTTCCTCTATTCGCTGTCGGGCGCGGCAGGCTTGGTATCCGGGCGCGCCTTTACGGCCCATTTGGGGCGTTTGCGCGGAATGACAACATCATCGAAGGGTTCGCCGCGGGCGCGGGCCAGGGCCGGATTGAAGCTCTCAGGCCGGCGGGCATGGTGGATACGCGCCATCAGGAAGCCGCACAGCGCCCAGATGCCGCAAAATCCGAAGAACATGTAGAACATCCACGGATAATAGCCCTCATCATACCAGGGCCCGGCTTCCAGACCGAGGACGAGAATGGGCCAGAGCGCCACCAGGCCCAAGGCAGCCGGCGGCGTGATCGCAATCGCCAGAACCAGAGCGCCGGCAATATAGAGCGCCCAGCGCGGCTCATAGGCGGCAACATAGAGACGCTCGAATGTCTCGGCGTCGACACCCTTCACCGTCTTCGGCTTGGTCTCGCAGCGTTCGGCATACTCGATCCGCGCATCCTCCATCAGGCGACGGCGCGACGCGATCCAGCGAAGGAGGAAAGCCGCAGCAGCCAACAGGCCGATGACCGCAGCAATGAAAAGCGGATGATCCATCATGCCGGTAATCTAGCTTGCCGCGGCCTCGTAGGCGAGCATGGCGCGCTTGCGTTTGACACCCCAGTGATAGCCGGTCAGTTGACCATTGCTGGCGAGCACGCGGTGGCAGGGTATGAGCCAGGAAATCGGATTGGCCCCGACCGCCGCGCCGACCGCCCGCGAGGCCTTGGCGGAACACACGGTCTGGGCAATCGCCTTGTAGCTGGTCGTTGCGCCGGGCGGGATGCCGAGCAGGGCCCGCCAGACCTGTCTTTGCCAGGGGGTGCCATAAAGGGCGAGCGGGATGGGGTCGCTCTGGCGGGGCGTGAAGATCCGCTCGGCCCATTGCCGGGCAAGCGCGTCATCGCGGCTATAGCTGGCCGCCGGATAGCGGCTCCGCAAATCCTCGAAACCGGAGGCCACGTCCGGATCGGCAAAGGCCAGGGCGGACAGGCCGCGCGGCGCGATCAGGAACACCGCGTCCCCGAACGGGCTGGGCGCCACACCCCAGACAAAGCTGAGCCCGGCACCACGGCGCTTGGCATCGCCCGGCGTGACAGCTTCATGGGCAATGAAGAGATCATGCAGCCGCCCGGGACCGGACAATCCGGCATCAAAGGCGGCGTCGAGAAGATTGGCGCCCTCATCCAGGGCCTGACGCGCCGCCTGATGGGCGAGGGCGCCGACATACTTCTTCGGACTCATCCCGACCCAACGCGTGAAGACACGCTGGAAATGGTGCGGGGACAGGCCGGCCGCGCGGGCCGCCGCATCCAGATCAGGATGGGTCTGCCAATGATCGCCGAGGAATTCGAGCGCATCAGCAATCCGGTCAAAATCGCGGCTGGATTCGTCAAGCGTGTAGGGCGTCTGGGTCATGGCCCCAATCTACGCGCCCGGCGCACCGGCTCCACCCGTTTCTTGCGGTCTTCCGGCAAGGGATTGGCGGGCCGCGATGATCGCCTTGTCCAGCGCTTGCGCGAAGGCGCCCCGCTCCGGCGGACTGAGAAACTGGCCCAATATAAGGGATCGGCCATGCGCCGTGAGGGCGACCTGCGCGTGATGGGCTTTCGGATCGATAAGGCGCAACGTCACCCAGGCCGTAGGCAGGCGATAGCGACGGCGGTGCCCGGTCGGCAATTGCCGCACCACTTCGATATCGCGCGCGTCCACCCGCACATATTCCCGGGCCCGGCCATCGCGATAGGAGATCCTGAACGCCAGCCAGACCAGAAAGACATCTAGCCCGAAGAACGGCAGGACCGGCCAAGCGCCCAGCGCCATGTAGAACAGGCCGGCAGTGAAAGAAATCACACTGATCGCGATCATCAACGCGACAAAGGCCGGGTTGGCCAGCGAGCGGTTCGGCGCCAGTTCGGCATCCATGAAGACCGGCCCGTCATGACGGTCCACACTGCGGGCCTCAGCCGGCCAGGTTTCCACGATCTGCGTCATGCCGGCCAAGATAAGCCGCTATCGGGAAAATGCCACGTGACGCCTGCGGGATTTCTGCCTAATCGGTAGGCATGAGTGAACTTGTTGCAACGCTTGCCACTTTTGCGCTCACCGTGCTGGTGATCGAGCTGACGCCCGGGCCCAATATGGCCTGGCTCGCCGTATTGAGTGCCGACCGCGGCCGCAGGGCGGGCTTTGCTGCGGTTCTGGGCGTGATGCTGGGTCTGAGCCTGATCTGCGGTCTGGCCGCACTCTGCCTCGCAGCGATTGTCACGCAAACCCCATGGCTGTTTGAGCTTCTGCGCCATGCCGGAACCCTGTTCCTGCTCTATCTGGCGATCGAAGGGTGGCGGCATGCGGGCGAGAGCTCGCCGATCCGCCTGTCGGAGAGTCTGGGCAAGCATTTCCGCCACGGGCTGATTATCAATCTTCTCAACCCTAAGGCCGCGCTCTTCTTCCTGGTCGTGCTGCCGGAATACATCCTGCCTGACCGGCCGGCCCTGCCCCAGGCACTGGGCCTGACCGCGATCAATGTGGGTATCGCCACCGGCATCCATGCCGGCATCGTGTTGCTGGCCGCCCGGGCCGCCGCTTTCCTGCAAACACCGCAGAGCACACTCTGGTTCCGGCGAATTCTGGCTGTATTACTGGCCGGGATCGCGATCTGGCTGTTCCTGGACACAGCCCCCGCCTGATTGGAGCTGCCCGATGCCGCCTGCCGCCAAGCCGAAAAAGAAACCCGCCAAGCGCGCCCCGCGGGGTCTCAACCGGGAACAGGCGCATGATCTGATGGCGCGCCTGGCGCAGGACCGGCCCGACCCCCGCACCGAGCTGGAATATACCAATCCCTACACGCTGCTCGTTGCCGTCGCCCTGTCCGCCCAGGCCACTGATGTCGGCGTGAACAAAGCCACCAAGCTTCTGTTCCAGGAAGCCGATACGCCGGAAAAAATGGTCGCGCTGGGCGAGGATCATGTCCGCGACCGGATCAAGACGATCGGCCTGT
>NZLV01000073.1 GCA_002694345.1 Maricaulis sp. | reverse complement strand
GGTTTCGATCTGCTCGAGGCGATCGGCTATATGGGCACTGCCGATTGGATCGCGGTGATCGCTCTGGGCCTGGGCGGTGCGGCGATCGTGACCTGGCTGTCCGCGCGTCTGGTCCTGTCCTTGCCGGCCACGATCGCCCAGGGCGCCATCCGGGTCATGAAGGTCTGGCCGCTCAGCGACAAGAATGGCTGGCAGATTGCGGCGACACTGATCCTGGCCGGTCTGCCGATCATCATTCTGGAACTCGGCCTGTACGAGCTGCTCAGCGCCGGAATCGGTCATCGCGTGCTCGACGTGGCGCACCTGCTGGGCGAGGGCAATGCTGCCGCGCCGGGCATGGCCCGCATGCGCGAATACTCGCTCTGGATGGGCCTGTTTTCCGCGATCAATATTCCCGTCTTTTCAGGTCTTTATGCCTATATCTACCAGAATAGAATGCGGGCGCTGGACGCGGGCTGAGGCGAGCGGGACACGCTGAAGACGCATCCCTCTGGAAACCTGACCTGAAAGCGGCATGATACGCGCTCACCATGACCGGCATGGAGGGAGCCATCATGACCGCGAAACCATTCGATCTCGGCGCAGCCATTCTGCACTTTTTCAATTGCCTCAGCCGCAATCCGCGCGGGGCGATCTGGATCGGGGTCTGCCAACTGGTCTTGATCGGTGTGCTCACCCTGATCAGCTTCGTCGTGCTCTGGCCGGCCTTCGCCGGCTTCCTTGATCTGCTGATGGACGACGCCAATGGCACGCTCGAGGAGAGCGAGGTCCTGGGGCGTCTCCTCGGCATTTTCGGTCCCTTCTTCGGCTTCTTTGCCCTGTCGGTCCCGGTCGGCATTGTCGCTTCCCTGGCAGTGCAGGGAGCTTGGCTGCGCTATCTCACCAAGGGCGAGGTCAGGCCCGTCATCCCCTTCCGCTTCGGGGGTGATGAGGTGCGCCTGCTTGGCGTGAACATCATGTATGCGATCCTGATGGTCGTCGGTTATGCCGGGGTCATCCTGCTGGTCGTGCTCGCCGGTGTCGGTGGCGCGCTGGCCGGAGGCGAGAGTTCGGCAGGCGGTGTGGCCGTCCTGCTGGCCATCCTGGTCTTCCTCGGCGTGATGGTCGGTGTGCTCATGCTGGCCGTGAAACTGGCCTCGGCGCCGGCCATGACGATCCGCGAAGGGCAGTTCCGCTTCTTCGAAAGCTGGACCGCCACCCAGGGTGTGTTCTGGAAAATGCTGGTCGCCTATCTCGCGGTCGGCGTCATGATGATGGTAGTCTCATCCGTCGTCGGCATCGTCTCGCAGATGGTCCTTCTGGGCCTGTTCATGCCGCTCATCGACACGCTCGCCCAGATGCCGCCGGACGGGGATCCGGAAGTCGTGTTCGACATGTTCCTGGAGGCCTTGTCGACGCCGACGGCCAAAATCGGCCTGGCTGTGGCTTTCCTGGCCAGCTATGGCGGTCAGATCATGATGGAAGCCATGTGGCACTCGGTCGGCGCCTATAACGCCATCCGCAATGATGACGATGCCAGCGCGCAAACCGATGCTTCGCATCTGGACAGCGACCACCCGCTGGGTGCCAGCCCGAGCGAAGGCTAGGGAACCAGGGGAAGGCGGGCCTAGCCCGCCTTCTTTCTCAGCTCTTTCGCCCGTTCCAGCATCGGGGCGAGATAGCGGCCGGTCCAGCTTTCCTCGACCTTGGCGACCGTCTCCGGCGTGCCTTCGGCGACGATCCGGCCGCCGCCATCCCCGCCTTCCGGACCCAGATCGATGAGCCAGTCGGCCGTCTTGATGACGTCCAGATTGTGCTCGATCACGACCACGGAATTGCCCGCCTCAACAAGCTCGTGCAGGACTTCAAGCAGTTTGCGGACGTCTTCGAAATGCAGGCCTGTCGTCGGCTCATCGAGGATGTAGAGGGTTTTGCCCGTGGCGCGCTTGGACAGCTCCTTGGAGAGCTTCACGCGCTGCGCTTCACCACCAGACAGCTGGGTCGCCGGCTGGCCGATTTTCACATAGCCCAGGCCGACGCGTTTGAGCGTTTCCATCTTGTCGCGCACGGCGGGCACGGCCTTGAAGAAGTCCGCGCCTTCCTCGACCGTCATGTCCAGCACATCGGCGATGGACTTGCCCTTGAACTGGATTTCCAGCGTCTCGCGATTGAAGCGTTTGCCGTGGCAGACATCGCAGGGCACGAACACGTCCGGCAGGAAGTGCATCTCGATCTTCACCACGCCATCGCCCTGGCAGGCCTCACAGCGTCCGCCCTTCACATTGAAGGAGAAGCGGCCCGGCTTGTAGCCGCGCGTCTTGGCTTCAGGCAGCTGGGCGAACCATTCGCGGATCGGGGTGAAGGCCCCGGTATAGGTCGCCGGATTGGAGCGCGGCGTGCGACCGATCGGTGACTGGTCGATATCGATCACCTTGTCCAGCTGGTCCAGACCCTCGATCTTGTTGTGCGGGGCCGGCACTTGCTGGGCCTTGGCCAGCTTGCGGGCGGCCGCCTTGTAGAAAGTCTCGATCGTCAGGGTCGACTTGCCGCCGCCGGACACGCCGGTCACACAGGTCATCACGCCCAGCGGGAAGGCGGCATCCACGCTCTTGAGATTATTCCCGGTCGCGCCGACGACCTTCACCATCCGCTTCTTGTCGACCTTGCGGCGCTTCTCCGGCACCTCGATCCGGCGCGTGCCGGAGAGATATTGTCCGGTCAGACTGTCCGGATTGGCCATGATCTCCGCCGGCGTACCCTCGGCGACGATCTCGCCGCCATGCACCCCGGCGGCCGGACCCAGATCGACGACATAGTCGGCGGTCAGGATGGCGTCTTCGTCATGCTCGACCACGATCACCGTATTGCCTAGATCACGCAGCCCCTGAAGGCTTTCCAGCAGGCGGGTATTGTCGCGCTGGTGCAGGCCGATGGAGGGCTCGTCGAGCACATAGAGCACGCCGGTCAGGCCCGAGCCGATCTGGCTGGCCAAGCGGATGCGCTGGCTTTCCCCGCCCGACAGCGTGCCGGAAGCGCGGTCCAGGGTGAGATAGTCCAGACCCACATCGACCAGGAATTTCAGACGCTCTCGGATTTCCTTGAGGATCCGCTCGGCGATCTGCATCTGCTTGGCGGTCAGATGCTCGGGCAGGGCGGTGAACCAGGCTTCGGCATGACGGATGGAGAGTTCCGAGGCGTGGGAGATATCCTGTCCGTCGATCTTCACGCTGAGCGCTTCGGGGCGCAGTCGCCGGCCGCCACAGGTCTCGCAGGGCTGCGAGGACTGGAAGCGCGACAGATCCTCGCGTACCCAGCTTGAATCCGTCTCGCGCCAGCGCCGCTCCAAATTCGGGATCACGCCTTCAAACGGTTTCTGCGTCTCGAATTTCCGCAGCCCGTCCTCATAGACGAAGGTCACCTTCTCCTTCGTGCCCCACAGCACGATCTTGCGGAAGGGTTCCGGCAGGTCGCGCCAGGCCTGGAACATGTCGCCGCCGAAATGCTCCGCCAGCGCCTGCAGCGTCTGCTGGTAGAGTTTCGAAGTCGCCCGGCTCCACGGCGCAATCGCCCCATCGGACAGCGGCTTGTCGCGGTCGGGGATGACTAGGTCCTCGTCGAATTTCAGCGACTGGCCCAGACCGTCACAGCTCGGACAGGCCCCGACCGGGTTGTTGAAGGAGAAAAGACGCGGCTCGACTTCCTCGATGGTGAAACCGGAAACCGGGCAGGCGAATTTCTCGGAGAAGACGATGCGCTCCGGATTGCCCTTCTCGTCGGTCTTTCCGGCGAACTCGGCGACGGCGATCCCGTCCGCCAGTTTCAGCGCGGTTTCCAGACTGTCGGCGAGGCGGCTTTCCAGCCCGTCCTTGATCACGACCCGGTCCACCACAACGTCGATATCGTGCTTGAATTTCTTGTCGAGCGTCGGCGCTTCTTCCAGCGTGTAGAATTCGCCATTCACCTTCACGCGCTGGAAGCCGGACTTCAGCCATTCGGCAAATTCCTTGCGATATTCGCCTTTGCGGCCGCGCACGACGGGGGCCAGCAGGTAAAGCCGCGAGCCTTCTTCCAGCGCCATGAGACGATCGACCATCTGGCTGACCGTCTGGCTCTCGATCGGCAGGCCGGTGGCCGGCGAATAGGGCACGCCGACACGCGCCCACAAGAGGCGCATATAGTCATAGATCTCGGTGACTGTGCCGACCGTGGAGCGCGGATTTTTCGACGTGGTCTTCTGCTCGATGGAGATCGCCGGGGACAGGCCTTCGATACTGTCCATGTCCGGCTTGGCCATCAGCTCCAGGAATTGGCGCGCATAGGCCGAGAGGCTCTCCACATAGCGGCGCTGGCCTTCCGCATAGATCGTGTCGAAGGCGAGGGAGGACTTGCTCGAGCCCGACAGGCCGGTGAACACGATCAGGCTGTCGCGCGGCAGCTCGACAGACACGTTTTTCAGATTGTGTTCGCGCGCACCCTGTACGCGGATTTTTTCAAGCGCCATGCGGTGGTCGTGTCCCGTTTGAGAGGAAAGCCGGAAGCGGAAAAGCTTTAGAGAGGTGGTGCCGGAGCGTCCAGCCAGAGCCACCGCACTCCTGACATAACGTAGGCAGGAGCCGCACTTCGACAAGTCGGGTGGCTGAATGTGAACCTGCGCTGCCATCCTTCGTGGATTGCCTGACCGCGCGCACTGGACTCTGCTGGGCCCCTCCGCTCAAACTCCCTGCGACTCGCCGACCTTGATCGGCGGAACAGAATGTGAACAAATATCGGCGGCCCGTAAAGGGCTACCGCAGAAAAATGGAGATGTGGGCGATGGCGGGAAGCATCAACAAGGTAATCCTGGTGGGCAATCTGGGTCGTGACCCGGAAATCCGCCGGATGAATAATGGCGATCCGGTCGTCAATCTCTCCGTCGCGACGTCCGAGAGCTGGCGCGACAAGAATTCCGGCGAACGCCGCGAGAAGACCGAATGGCACCGGGTCGTGATCTTTAATGACCAGCTGGCCAAGGTTGCCGAGAATTATCTCAAGAAGGGCATGAAGGTTTACGTCGAGGGCCAGCTGCAGACGCGCAAATGGACCGACCAGAACGGCCAGGAGAAATACTCCACCGAAGTCGTGCTCCAGCGTTTCCGCGGCGAGCTGCAAATGCTCGACGGCCGCGGTGAGGGCGGCGGTTCCTTCCAGAGCTCCGACAGCGGTGGCTATGACAGCTTCGGCGGCGGTTCTGGCGGTGGCGGTGGCCAGCGCTCCATGGACGGACCGAAGGAAGACTTCAGCCGCAATGACCTGGACGACGAGATTCCGTTCTAGGACGTCTCATCTGTACGAAGCATGGAAAGCCCTGGCCGTCTGGCCAGGGCTTTTCTTTTGACTGTCCACCTTAACAAGAGGCGCCACGCCCGGCATTCTGCGGCAAAATCATATCCGGGGGGACATCATGCGGATCATCGCGATTATCGTGGCCATTCTGGCACTCGTTCTGGGACTGGCGCTCTACGGGCCGGGCTCGATAGCAGCCATGCGGCTGGACCTGTCGCCGACACAGGACGCGCTGGCGGCCCGGATGGGAGAGGTGATCGAACCGCGGCGCGTGGAGCGGACCGATCTGCACGGTGCCGAGGATGTCGAACCGGGCCCGGACGGCTCTCTTTACACATCCCTCGCGGATGGCCGCATCATGCGGCGCACACCGGCGGGTGAGTGGCTTGAGGCCATGAATACGGGCGGCCGCCCGCTGGGTCTGGCGTTCGGCCCGGACGGCGATCTGTTCGTCGCGGATGCCCTGCGTGGCCTCCTGCGCTGGGACGGGCAGGGCTGGGAGGTCTGGCTGGCCGACCGGTCCGAAGGTGGACCGCTCGTCTTCACCGATGATCTCACCGTGATGGAGGACGGCCGGATCATCCTCACGGATGCCTCGCTGCGCCATGGCTATGGCGACCACATGATGTCCTTCCTCGAGGCTGACCAGACCGGTCGTATCCTGTCGGTCACTGCACCGGGCGAATACAGCGTGCTGGCCGAGGGCCTGGCCTTCATCAACGGCGTTGACCACGATCCGGCCACTGGCACTGTTTATGTCAACGAGACCTGGGCCGGCCGCATCTGGACGCTCGATCCCGACAGCGGGGCGATGGCGGTGCTGGTCGATGGACTGCCGGGCTATCCGGACAATCTCGATTTTGATCCGCAGACCGGTTTGATCTGGTCCGCTCTGCCATCCCTGCGTTCGGAGGAACTGGATACCCTGCACGGCAAGCCTTTGCTCAAGCGCCTGGTCTGGCGTCTTCTGCAGATCAATGGCCTGCCGGATCTGCCGGACCGTCCGCCGCTGGCCGTCGGCGTCACGCCGCAGGGCGAGATCCGGCATATCGTTCAGGGCCCGGTCTCTCCGGCTGATGGCGTCACCGGCGTTACGGTGTGGAATGACGAAATCTGGATGAGTGGTCTGGCCCGTGACGGCTTCACCATTTTCGCCATTCCGGGCGCTGCGGGACCGGAGGAAGGCTAATCCCCCTGTCCCTATCTGGCTGAATTATCGGGAGAAAATGGCGAGATAGAACGGGCTCTGCTAAAACTACTAATTTGTTAGTTGTATTCCTGCGGCCGCTGTGCAGGCTGGGGTGATCAACTAAGGAATTCGTAGATGGCCCGTTCTGCCTCACCGCAACTCACCGAAGCCGAAAACCGGATCATGTCCGTCCTCTGGGACCGGGGTGAAGTCAGTGTCCGCGACGTTACCGACGCGCTCGCCGTGGAACATGGCCTGGCCTACACCACCGTGCTCACGACGATCCGCATCATGGCGGACAAGGGCTATGTCGGCTTCCGCAAGGATGGCCGGGCCCATATCTACCATCCGTTGCTCAGCCGCCAGGGC
>NZLV01000072.1 GCA_002694345.1 Maricaulis sp. | reverse complement strand
GATTGGAAACGGGGGCGAGAGCGTCCGGGAAATCTCCGCGTGCGGGAGGCCAGCGCCTGTCACACACACTTAGAAAACATGCCGGCACGGCAAGCGCCGGCCTCCCGCACACCTCTCATACCGCCAGGTGGAAACGCCGTGGCGCTACTTTCGCTTCTTCAACCGCATCCCTTTGTCATCCCTGACGAATGCCCCGCGAAAGCGGGGCGCAGATCAGGGACCCATAAACGCAGGATCTGCCCGAAAGCAGGCGCGACCATTTCCGGTCGCTGGATTCAAACCGGAATTATGGGTCCCGGATTTGCGCCCGGCTCAAGCCCGGGCATCCATCCGGGATGACAATCTGAAGCTCTTGTTCGGGAGAAAGAGACGCCATCTGTCCCACACGCATTTTTCCCGGGTGAAGTCCCGGGACCCACCGATAGTGCCGCATTCTCATCGGGCGAAACAAGCATGCACGATTTGGCGAGGCTGGATTCGAGTCCGCTTTATCCAAGCTGAAGCCTTGCGAGTGCCTCTGAGTGGGCGCAGAGTAAAGGGTGTTTGTGCCTGTTTTTCCGCGTGTTTTTCTGGGGTGGCGGTGTGATCGAATTTTTTGCGTTTTTGCTAATTTATCTATCGAGTGATGTTGGCGGCGTTTTCACTTTCACCAATGAAAGTGATGTGACTGATGTTCAGGTGTTCGACGTAAACAATGGCACCTATACCAATCTGTCCGGCGATCTGATTTTTGACTTATCGACACACGTCAATAGGGATTGTGTCTGCTATTATATTGATGAATCTCCCATTCTTTATATTCCCAATTCTGAACCAGATGACGAATGGAGGTTAGATGGAGTGTTGTTTAAGGACCTGGGCGAGGGGCATTTTACGGCGTTTGGAGGAGGCACCGGGCGCCTGATCCGCCGTATTGTCGGCGATGGCGAGATAATGTTCTTGTATTCTGCCAGCAGAGGTCTGTTGGCAATGGAGCCTTTGTCCGGAACCCAAGCGTCGTGCGCGTCGTTTTCCGAGTGCTTAAGAGTTCTGGAGGATGGGCAGGGCGCATACATTGCAGATCAGTCCGGTTTTTTGTCTGATCGATGAAATCCCAAAAAACAGGGGCCCACCACCCCTAGTCCCCAATCCGCAGCGCCAAGGTCGGCGCGCCCGTCCACCTCGCCTGCCACGCGATGCGTGTCGCCCTCGACCAGTATGTTGGCGCCGTCTGATCCCAGACCCCAAAAATCTCCGCGCAGGAAGGCTGTGACACCCAGGAAGGCTCCGGCGGCGCCCAGGCGACCGGCATCGGTCGGGCCGGCGAAGCCGGAATTCGGCGCTGGCGCGCCGCCCCTTCGACCCGATGCTGCGCATCGGCCCACTTCCCCATGAGATGGGGAAGAAAGCTCGGGTGGCACCAACACCCCCTCCCCATTCCCCGCGAACCCGCCTAAACCTCCACCCATGACCTTCACCACGCGTTTCGCACCCTCGCCCACCGGCCATCTGCACATCGGGCATGCCTTCTCGGCCTGGACCGCCTGGCAGGCAGCGTCCGAGAAAGGGGGACGCTTCATCCTGCGCTTGGAGGATATCGACACGACGCGGTGCAAGCCGGAATTCGACCAAGTCATTTTCGACGATCTGATCTGGCTGGGCCTGGACTGGGAGCTGCCGGTGCGGCGCCAGTCGGAGCATTTTGACGATTATGCCCGGGTGCTGGAGCGGCTGATCGAGAAAGGCGTGGTCTATCGCTGTTTCAAGACGCGCGCGGAAATCCTGGAGGATATTGCCCGTGCACCGCACGGGGCGGGCGAGGTCTATCGCGGGCCCGCCGAACCCATGGGCGCGGATGAAGAGGCCGAGCGGGTTGCGCAGGGAGAGAGCTATGCCTGGCGCCTGTCTCTCGATCGCTGCCGCGAGGTACTGGGCGAGCGGTTCGGGGCGATGCGCTTTCTCGACGAGATCAAGGGCGAACAGGCCGCTGATCCGGATCCGCTGGGCGATGTCATCCTGGCACGCAAGGATGTCGGCACCAGCTATCACATCGCCGTCGTGCATGATGATGCCCTGCAGGGCATGACCCATATCATTCGCGGCGAGGACTTGTTCGAGCTGACGCCGCTGCACGTCCTCTTGCAGACCCTGCTGGACCTGCCGACACCGGTTTACCGGCATCACCGCCTGCTCACCGACGCCAAGGGCCAGCGCTTTGCCAAGCGCAATCTGGCGGCCACGCTCAAATCCATGCGCGAGTCCGGGATGAGCGCGGAAGAAGTTCGCGCGAAATGGGGGTTCTAGCGGGATCCGCCGCGCGCATCAGCGTCTTCTGAAAACTCGCCGACGCGGACCAGTTCGCCCTCATGCCAGGCATATTCGCGGACGCGCACGCCGTGTCCGCCCGGCGCGCCGCGGTCGATCTCGCGCACCTGGATCCGGGTCTCGCGATAATGCTCCAGCGCGCGGACATGATTGCCCGACATCAGCTGCACCACCTGCCAGGCACCATCCCGGGAAACGATCAGCGGAAAGGCACAGGCCGTGGTGCCACAGAAATAACCGACCGGGCTTTCCCCCCGACGGGACTGACAATGCAGGGCCCGGGTCTCGATCACAAAGTCCGGCTCGACATCCGTGTCGACATAGGCCGTCAGGGCGCGCGCCGAGTCGATCTCTGCCGCCTCGCAGACAAGGCCGCCCTCGCTGATCCGGTGGAGATAGTCCTGGAACGCAGCGATGGCGCCGTCGGGCAGGCCGGCTTCGTCCGGCACGGGCGGTGGCGCTTCGCCCGAACACGCCATCAGCGTGACCGCCAAGCAGAGCGACAGGCCCATCCAGTGGAAGGTCCGCCTGGATACCCGCCTGGAAACTGGATTGCTGAATATCGTCATGTGCGCGGCCTTCGTCGCGCCCCCGAGCCCGGTCAGAGTGCGGGAAAGCACGCCACCGCGCAAGCTGACAAATCGAGGACGACCCCGCATCCAATCCGGCCCCGGCAAGCATCCCAGTTGCGAAAACGGGAGACAATGATGCGCAAGATGATCCGGCAAACACTCGTCGCGGCCCTGGCCAGCCTGGGCGCTGCATCCCTGGTGCAGGCGCAGACCGGACTGGAAATGGGCCAGAGCCCGGAGCAGGTCCAGGCCCGGCTCGAGACCCGGTGCGCCGATCTGGTCCGGATCGATTTCGAACCGACGCGCCACCCCTCCGCCCTGAGCCAGGAAACCCATCTGCGCTGCGAAGGTTTCGACACGGGTGAGGGCAGCCGCGCAGACCAGCTGCTGGCCAGTTTTGCCGATGGTCGCCTGTTCATGCTGGAGGCGCGCGGCGCCATGAGCGGACTGGAACCGGAGACGGACCCGGCGGGACATCTGGGCGGTTATGCCGTTTATCTGCCGGACCTCATCATCACGCACGCCGAAAGCGGACGCTGGTATCAACTGGCGCAGATGGACCAGATACCGCTGGCGATCGGCTGGGACAATCCGGCCTGGAACGGCGACCAGCCAGCCGCCGGTTCGACCGGTTTCGCCCTGCCGGACTGGGTCCGCTTCGGGGGCCCGGTCGACACGCTGGGAAGCGAGGCCGAAACCGCCTGCCCGTTGCAGGCCCTGCGCGACATTCCCGAAGCCTGGCTGGACACGCAGCCCCAGCGCCAACAGCAGCTGGACTGCTATGGCATCGTCGTCGCCGGCTATCCGCGCAAGCTGGAACTCGTCTTCGGCGACGGGGTTCTGGAACAGGTCTGGTTCATGTTCGGCGAGGCCGACATTCCGCGTGCCCGGGACTGGCTGATCGCGACCTATGGCCCGGCCCTGCACGTGGATGAGCAATACGAGATCTTCGATGATTGGCGCATTGCCCTGCGCAAGGATGTTCCGGAGATCCGCGCCGCCTCGGACAGGCTGGCCGCGATCTGGGCCAGCGAGGCGGAATAGGCGGGTACAATTGCCGCACGTCTAATCCGCCCTCCCCGCTAGGCAGGGCGCGCCGGACAGGTTATCAGGCGATCATGTTCGTACGTGATCTCTGGTATTTCGGCGCCCTGTCGAGCGAGCTGAAACCGGGTCAGCATCTCCACCGGGAGCTGCTGGGCCAACCCATCCTGTTCGGCCGCGACCATCAGGGCCGCGCCTACGCGCTGAAGGATATCTGCCCGCACCGCGGCATCCTCCTGTCCGGCGGCGAAGCCCAGGAACATGGTGGCGAGACCCATGTGGAATGCCCCTATCATGGCTGGCGCTTCCGCACGGACGGATCCTGTGCCGCCATTCCCTCGCTGACCGGCGACCAGGCCCAGGCGATGGATCTGACCAAGATCCGGACCCGCGCCTTCCCGGTGCATGAGGATCAGGGTCTGATCTGGATCTGGTATGCGGGCGAAGAGGATGCGGACAAGCCGCCCTCGATCGAACCGCCCAAGCTGGACATCCCGGAAGGCCACAAGCCGAAACTGGTCGTCCGCGACGTGTTCAACTGCCATGTCGACCATGCCGTGATCGGTCTGATGGACCCGGCCCACATCCCTTATATCCACCGCCAATGGTGGTGGCGCTCAGCCAAGTCCGTGCACGAGAAGGAAAAGAAGTTCGGTCCGGTCGAACGCGGCTTCTCCATGCTGCCGCACGTGCCGTCGAAGAATTCCTATCTCTACCGGCTGATGGGCGAACCGCAGACGGAAATCCGCTTCCAGCTGCCCGGCCTGCGGACCGAATACGTCCAGGCCGGCGGCAAGCATTTCACCGGTTTTACCGCTGTGACTCCGACCAATGAGAATTCCACCGCGATCACCATCGTCGTCTATTGGGACCACTGGCTGCCCAGCGTGGTGCCCAATTTCCTGATCAAGATGGGGATCGAGATTTTCGTGGGCCAGGACCGCGATGCGGTGAATGCCCAGCAGGTCGGTCTGGCCTACGATCCCAAACTCATGCTGATCCATGACAGCGATGTTCAGGCGAAATGGTATTTCGCCCTCAAGCGCGCCTGGGAAAAGCATCGCGAGACCGGCGAAGACTTCAAGAACCCCGTCAAACCCGCAACCCTGCGCTGGAGAAGCTGATGAATCTCGACAACGCTCTCACAGGCTTCCTCTACATCGCCATGCTGGCCGTCGTGATCATTCTGGTCACCGGCATCGTCAATCTGTATCGCGGCGATGAAAAAGCCCGCTCGCGCTCGAACAAGCTGATGCGCTTGCGCGTGGTCACGCAATTCGTCGCCGTTCTGCTGATCATGGTGATCCTGCTGGTCCGCCAGAATTTCGGCAGCTAGTCGAGAACGGCGCCTGTCGCGGCCCGCAAGGCCGTTTCCGCCGCTTCGTCCGGTGCAGTGTTCACGCCGACCATGAAGACCCTGCCGGTCTCCCGGTCCAGACCGATCTGGACCAGCCACATCGTGTTCGAGCCGGCATGGTAAAGACGCGCATCGCCTACCCCCCACCCCAGGGCATAGCGGCCACCAAACGGCGGCGTGTGCAGACGCTGCCAGCTTTCCTGCGACAGGAAACGCTCATCCTCGCCGAGGTCTCCGGCGAGGTGGGCCTGCAGATAGATGGCCATGTCACCGGCTGACATGTGCACGATCGCGCCCGGTCCCATGACCGGCGGATTGTCCGCCCGGGGTCCTGGCGCAACCGCATTCAGGCCGCCGAACAGCCCCCGCTTGTGACCCCGCGGCTGGTCCACCTCCCCGGACGACCCCGGCGCCCCGAAGCCGGCACTGTCGAGACCGAGCGGTTCGAAGACCTCTCGGATCATCAGCTCTTCCCAGCTCATCCCGGTCGCCTGCTCCAGCATGGCACCCGCGACCACATAGCCGGCATTGGAGTAGTGATAGGTTTCCTCCATCGGCCCCACCGGGTCCTGAGACAGGATGTCGGCCGCATAGCGAAGGCGTTGCGCCGGCATGTCTTCATTGTCGGACGTGGCGAAACGCAGGGTGGAAACCAGACCGATATTGGCCGGCAGGCCTGACCTGTGGCTGAGCAGATGAAGGAAGCTGGCCTCATGATAGGCCGGACTGATCGTGTCGATCACATCGCCCAGATGATCGGCCACCGTGTCGTCCCAGCTCACCACACCCTGTTCGACCAGGCGCGCGACCAGCGTGGCCGTCATGGATTTCGTGTTGGAGCCCTGATGCCACAAATCTCCGGAGCCGATGGCAGCATCCTCGCCGAGCGCCCGGACGCCGGCCGTGGCAATCTCCACACCGTCGGCATCACCCCGCATGACCACAGCGCCGGGCGAACCGCTCTCGGCCAGCAAATTGTCCGCCAGGGCCTGAAGCGGGGTCTGGGCCAGCGCGGCCGGTTGGGCCAACAGGACCAGCGCCTGGATCGCCACAAGAGTCTCACGCCACATCATCGCTCCCCTTCCCCACCGCGCAGCCTGCGGCTACACAGGCGACATGGTGAAACTGACCAAAATCTACACGCGAACAGGGGATGCGGGCCAAACCCGGCTCGGCGACATGTCCCAGACGGTAAAACATGATCTGCGGGTGGATGCCTATGGGGATGTCGACGAGACCAATTCCTCCATCGGCCTGGCCCGCGCGGCGCTGGGGCCGGGACATGCGCTCGATGCCGAGCTGGCGCGCATCCAGAATGACCTGTTCGATCTGGGCGCCGATCTGTGCGTGCCGGAGAGCGACGCGCCGCGGGAGTGGGAACCGCTCCGCATCACCCAGACCCAGGTCGATTTCCTGGAGGGCGTGATCGACCAGCTCAATGCCGATCTGAAGCCCCTGGATTCCTTCATCCTGCCGGCCGGTACGGAAGCCGCGGCGCGTCTGCATGTCGCCCGCACGGTCTGCCGCCGCGCCGAGCGCCGCATCTCGGCCCTTGCGAATACCGGTGTCCGGCTCAATCCGAATGCCCTGAAATATGCCAATCGCCTGTCTGACCTGCTCTTCGTGATGGCCCGCACCGCAAACAAAGATGCCGGCGGCGATGTGCTCTGGGTACCGGGGAAAGACCGCTGATCACCAGGATTGTTTCCCTCCAGGAAACATAAAAGTGATCCGGACCCCGTCGATTTCCGCGCCGATTGCCCTAAGTGTAGCGGCACATTCACTTCATACGGAGATCCGCATGACCCGCCTTCTGATCGCGACCACCGCCCTCACCCTGTTCGGCGCCACTGCCGTGCAGGCCGAGCCGGTCGCCTATGATTTCGACAAGACCCACACGATCATCGAAGCCAGCTGGCTTCACCAGGGCTATTCCACCCAGAAGCTCCAGTTCACCGACTATGACGGCACGCTGGAACTGGACCTGGAAAACCCGTCCGCCTCGACGGTCGACATCACGTTCAACCTGATCGACGGCTTTTGGGTCGGCGCCAACCAGGACCGTTTCATCGGCCACCTGAATTCCGATGACTTCTTCGGCACGGCGACCAATCCGACGGCTCACTTCGTCGCCACCGGCTTTGAGACCGAAGACGGTGAAACCGGTGTGATGACCGGCGACCTGACCATGAATGGCGTCACCGCCCCGGTCAGCCTGAACGTCACCCTGAACCAGGTCGGCGCCACCAATGACGGCGCGACCAAGCTGGGCTTCACCGCAACGGGCAGCCTGCTGCGCTCGGAATGGGATATGGGCTTTGCGGTTCCCTACGTGTCCGACGAGATCGAGCTTTTCATCTCGACCGAACTCGTGGCGTCTGCCGAATAGACCTGTCGGCCCGAAGAACCACACGAAGGGGCGTGCCTGCCGGGCACGCCCTTTTTTGTCTGGATGACTCTCAGGATCGCCGGTCGGCCAACCGGCCGGGACTGGACCAGAGACACAGGGTCAAGATCGCAAACAGTGATGTCATCATCAGCGACAAGCCTTCCAGCTCGTCGAAGGGCAGTTCATCGATGAGGATGGTTTGCGTGCGCCAGATGACGGAGTTGGTCCAGAACACCCAGACAAGGAAGACCGTAAGGCCGGCCATGACCAATGCCAGGGCCAGGCGCCCGGTGAGTCGGATGGGACCGCGTCCGGACGGACGGAGGGCAAAGTGCCGGCGTCCGTTCAAATATCCAACAGCCAACCAGTAAAGCCAAAATAGCGCCACCATTCCGACCCCCCAACTGAACCAGGAGAGTTTGTGAGTAAGCGACAATGCATCCGCACAGACCGCCGTTCCGGTGGCGCTGGACATCCCGCCAAGCCAGGCGCAACTCAGGTCGATATCAAGCTGGGCTCCCGACGTGGCATTCGTGAGAAAATAGAACCCGTCACCCGTTTGCGGCCGCACATATATCTGTCCATGCCAGGTGGAGTTATTACCGCCATGGCCCAGAAGAAGACCACGCGGCGTCTCCCACCTTGTATAGCTCATGGCGAAGCCGGGATGAGGTTCTGTCGGCGCGAACGCTTGAGCAAGGACAT
Source organism: Maricaulis sp. (assembly GCA_002694345.1). Taxonomy (GTDB): domain Bacteria; phylum Pseudomonadota; class Alphaproteobacteria; order Caulobacterales; family Maricaulaceae; genus Maricaulis. Next base: position 3,419 of record NZLV01000072.1, on the reverse strand, counting down.
CCGGCTCCAGCACGCCCCCACCGTCCAGATGCGCCAGGAGAAAGCGCTCGATATCCCCGGCCGACGCATAACCACCAGCAGCGCTCAGGGCGACATCCCGAAGCCCCTGGATTGGCTGGCGGTAGTAGTTGAAGGCCTGCGAGACCGTAGGCACCCGGACCGGATCAAAGCCGGCCGTCGCCATGCCCAACGGATCCAGCACCGCCTGACGGGTTACACTGTCGAAATCCTGTCCCGTGGCGCTTTCCACAAGCATTTGCAGCAAGACATAACCGCCGCCGGAATAACGGCGCACCTCACCCGGCGGATAGATCACCCGGACCGGGGCAAAGTCTTCGCTCAGCTCCAGGACGTCAACGGGCTGGACCTCGTGCGCACCATACTCGCCATAGCCTGGCTGATTGGTCCCCGCGGTATGCCGGAGCAATCGCCGGACCGTGACCTCGGCCGGATCATGGTTCGCATATTCGAGCTGATACGGAAGATCATAGTCCGACAGCGGCGCATCCAGATCGATGAGACCCGTCTGTGCCAGACGGAGCACGGTCCATACCGTCAGGGGTTTGGAGATGGAGCCGAGGTTGAAGGCCGTAGCATCGGTGACCGGCGCGCCTGCTGCACTGGAACGACCCTCACGCGCCCGCCAGATCACCTGTCCATCCCGGATCGCGCCCGCCGCCACGCCGGCGATCGAATAACGCTCCATCGATTGCGCCAGGACAGCGTCCAGACGAGCCGCGATTTCCGCGTCATCCATGTCCGGAGCCAAGCCATGCACCTGGCGCAGGCCCATTCCGGTAAAGGCAGCACTGGCCAGCAAAACGACCAGACACGCAACGCGCAGCATTATCAAAGGGGACATCATGGGCTTCATCCTCGCCTCTAGAGCATAAGCTATGCCGACTACTTAGTATTGCTATATACCTTGCGATACCTATGGACAAGTCATACACAGAGACAGACTCATCACGGGCCTGGCGGGCAACGCATGACAGACGCGGAAATGGACGGGATTCTCGAGCGCTGGAGCTCGCAGGCACGCAAAGGCTATTTCGAGATGTTGCTGCTGGCCCGCCTGAAGGCCGGACGTGCTTACGGCTATCAAATCGTGGCGACACTGAAGCAGGCGCCGGGCTTCGAAAATCTCGCTGAAGGCACCGTCTATCCAGTCCTCACCCGAATGAAGAAAGACGGGCTGGTCACGGCAGAATGGGTGGCCGAGGACACGGGACCACCTCGCAAATACTACACCGTGACCGATCTTGGCGAACGCACGCTCGAAGCCATGCGATCCATCTGGCGCCGGATGGATGAAGTCCTGTCGACCCAAACCGGAAAGGAGTTCGACTGATGGATGTGACCCTAGAATTTAGCACGCCCGAGGCCCGTCATCTCTGGTCCGATTTCCTGAGACGGCTGGACTGGTCCAATCGCCATCTGCCCCGTGCAGAACGGGAGGATGCACAGGCCGAGGCCATGGCCCACATGGCGGAACTGATCGCCATTTCCACACAGGAAACGGAAGCAGACCGGTTGCGGGATGCACTGTCGCGGTTCGGCGCACTGCCCTCCCCTCCGCCTGTCTGGCGCGCCCCCCTTGCGATCGGGCTGCACTATTTGGCCATCATGATCATTGGAGCGACCGGACTGGTGCTTCTGATCCTGCTGCACATGGTGGTCATGGAGCTGTTCAACCCGGCCGGCGTTGGCCTCTACCTGTACCCCGGAGATCCGGTGCCAACCCTGTCCTATGAAAACCAGCCGGATGCCGAGGAAGTCCTGGGCGGCTGGTTCATTCCAGCCATGCTGCTCATCATCCTGGCCACTGGCGCCGCGCTATACGGTTTGTGGCGCCTGACGCTAGCGCCGACAGGACCGGTCTCCCGCTGGATGAAGCGCTGAAGCCCGAACACCGGGCTCCCAGCTTCTGAGCTTGCGACTGCTGTGCGCCGAACTGACAGAATGGCTTCCGCACCGGATCGGCCTTCCGGGGGCTCGACTGATCCCGGCCGCGACCACGCGCCGCAGCAAAATTCGCCTGAAACCCGACATACCCGATGCTCTAAACACAGTCGGACGCCGGACCCTATCGAATCGAATAGCGTTGTGAATAGGGCCTGCGGAGGCGGAGGCCCTGACCAAACCCCGTCCCATGCAGACGATACCGCAACTGCGAATTGACGCGAACGTAAGCCAGTTCAATGCATTGACTTACCGCACTGGCGAAGGCAGGTTCCCCGCCGTATTTCACTCGGTGCGCAAACTATCCAAGCGCGCGGCCAACCGGAGCCCAAGCATGAAGATTCTCGTCCCCGTCAAACGGGTCGTCGATTACAACGTGAAGGTCCGCGTGAAGCCCGATCAAACGGGCGTCGACCTCGCGAACGTGAAAATGTCCATGAACCCCTTCTGCGAGATCGCGGTCGAGGAAGCCATCCGCCTGAAGGAAAAAGGCGTGGCCAGCGAGATCGTTGCGGTCTCGATCGGCCCTGCCCAGGCCCAGGAAACGATCCGCACCGCCCTCGCCATGGGCGCGGACCGCGGCATCCTGATCCAGACCGACGAGACGGTGGAACCGCTCGCCGTGGCCAAGCTTCTCAAGGCTGTGGTCGAGGAAGAAGGCCCGGAACTCGTCCTGCTGGGCAAGCAGGCCATCGATGACGACGCCAACCAGACCGGCCAGATGCTGGCTGCGCTGCTGGACTGGCCGCAAGGCACCTTCGCCTCCAAGGTGGAAATCGCCGACGGCAAAGCCACGGTGACCCGCGAGATCGATGGCGGCCTGCAGACGATTGCGCTGCAAATGCCGGCCATCATCACCACGGACCTGCGCCTGAACGAGCCGCGCTATGCGTCGCTGCCGAACATCATGAAGGCCAAGCGCAAGCCGATCGACACCAAGGCCCCGGCCGATTACGGCGTCGACATCGCCAATCGCCTGCAAGTGCTGAAGGTCGCCGAGCCGGCCAAGCGCGAAGCGGGTGTGAAAGTCGAAAGCGTCGCCGAACTCGTCGACAAGCTGAAGAATGAAGCGGGAGTGATCTGATCATGGCTGTTCTCGTTTATGCCGAACACGACAATTCCACGCTCAATGACGCGACCCGCGCCGTTGTGACGGCCGCCAAGGGCCTGGGTGGTGACATCCATGTCCTGGTCGCCGGCAAGGACGCCGGTGCCGTGGCGGAAGCCGCTGCCAAGCTGGACGGTGTTTCCAAGGTGCTGCACGCCGAGAGCGACGCCTTCACCTCGCCGACCGCCGAAGCGCTGGATGCCCTCGTCACGCCGATGATGGATGAGTATGACGCCCTGCTCGCGGCTGCGACCACGATGGGGAAGAACTTCCTGCCCCGCATCGCGGCCAAGCTCGACGTGATGCAGATCTCCGACATCACTGCCGTGGAAAGCGCTGACACTTTCGT
>NZLV01000071.1 GCA_002694345.1 Maricaulis sp. | reverse complement strand
TGCCGACCTGCTCGTTCAGGAAGACATGGTAGAGCGCGACCATGAGCGCCGCGATCCCGCGCAGGGCCTGGACGGAATTGAGGGTCATGCAATGAGGCCTTCACAGGGGCGGCGAGACAGGTCCGGCAGGCTGCCGGGGCGGGCGAAACCTAACCAATGCCCCTGGGGCCTCAAAGCTTTTTTGCCCGAGCTGCAAAAGAAAAGGCCCGCTCCATCGGAGCGGGCCTCTCTTGTCTGAGCCGGGCTCAGGCGGATGATTACATCATGCCGCCCATACCGCCCATGCCGCCCATGTCCGGCATGGCCGGCGCGCTGTCGTCTTTCGGAGCGTCGGCGACGGCGGCTTCCGTGGTGATCAGCAGGGAGGCGACGGAGGCCGCATCCTGCAGAGCCGTACGGACAACCTTGGCCGGGTCGATCACGCCGAAGGACAGCATGTCGCCGTATTCTTCGGTCTGAGCGTTGAAGCCGAAGGTGGCGCTGTCGTTTTCGAGCACCTTGCCGACCACGATGGAACCTTCAACGCCGGAGTTCGTGGCGATCTGGCGGATCGGAGCCTGCAGGGCGCGGGCGACAATGCCGATGCCTTGCGTTTGATCCGGGTTGTCACCTTCCAGGCCGGCCAGCTTCAGCGTGGCCTTCAGGAGAGCGACACCACCGCCCGGGACGATGCCTTCTTCCACCGCAGCGCGGGTGGCGTTCAGGGCGTCGTCGACGCGGTCCTTCTTCTCTTTCACTTCGATCTCGGTGGCACCGCCGACCTTGATCACGGCGACACCGCCGGCCAGCTTGGCCAGACGCTCTTGCAGCTTCTCACGATCATAATCGGAGGAGGTGTCTTCAGCCTGCTTGCGGATCTGCGAGACGCGGGCTTCGATCTGGGCCTTGTCACCGACACCGTCGACGATCGTGGTGTCGTCCTTGGTGATGTTGACGCGCTTGGCGGAGCCCAGCATGTCCAGCGTGACGGTTTCCAGCTTGATGCCGAGGTCTTCGGAGATGACCTGGCCGCCGGTCAGGATGGCGATGTCTTCCAGCATGGCCTTGCGGCGGTCGCCGAAGCCCGGAGCCTTCACGGCGGCGATCTTCAGGCCACCGCGCAGCTTGTTGACCACGAGGGTGGCCAGCGCTTCGCCTTCAACATCTTCCGCGATGATCAGCAGCGGACGGCCGGACTGCACGACAGCTTCCAGGATCGGGAGCATCGGCTGCAGGGAGGTCAGCTTCTTTTCGAACAGCAGGATGTAGGGCTCTTCCAGCTCGGCCTGCATCTTGTCCGCGTCGGTGATGAAGTACGGGGACAGATAGCCACGGTCGAACTGCATGCCTTCGACGACGTCCAGCTCGGTTTCGAGGGATTTGGCTTCCTCGACCGTGATGACGCCTTCCTTGCCGACCTTGTCCATCGCCTTGGCGATCATTTCGCCAATGTCGCTGGCGCCGTTGGCGGAGATGGTGCCGACCTGGGCGACTTCACCGCTGTCCTTGACCGGGGTGGAGATGGCCTTGATGTCCTCGATGACCAGGGCAACGGCCTTGTCGATACCGCGCTTCAGGTCCATCGGGTTCATGCCGGCGGCCACCGACTTCATGCCTTCGCGCACGATGGCCTGGGCCAGGACCGTGGCGGTCGTGGTGCCGTCACCGGCGATGTCGTTCGTCTTGGACGCGACTTCGCGCAGCATCTGGGCGCCCATGTTCTCGAACTTGTCGGTCAGTTCGATTTCCTTGGCGACGGAAACGCCGTCCTTCGTGGTGCGCGGAGCGCCGAAGGATTTCTCGATCACGACATTGCGGCCTTTCGGGCCCAGCGTGACTTTCACAGCGTTGGCGAGGATGTCGACGCCGCGCAGCATGCGCTCGCGGGCGTCAGAACCGAAATATACGTCTTTAGCAGCCATGGGATTGGTTCCGTTATTCTGTGTGGATCACTGGGTGGAGCGGGCGATTAGCCCATCACACCGAGGATGTCGGACTCTTTCATGATCAGGAGTTCGTCACCGCCCAGGGTGACTTCCGTACCGGACCACTTACCGAACAGGATGCGATCGCCGACCTTCAGGTCCAGCGGACGGACAGAGCCGTCATCCTTGATGGCACCGCCGCCGACAGCGACGACTTCGCCTTCCTGCGGCTTTTCCTTGGCGGTGTCCGGGATGATGATCCCGCCTTTGGTCGTGGACTCTTCTTCGACGCGCTTCACCAGCACGCGGTCGTGCAGAGGACGAAAGGTCATCTTGGTTCTTCTCCAGCAAGAGGACTGTGATTTCTGCAGCGCCGGGGATCATTAGCACTCACCCCATCCGACTGCTAACAGCGGCGGAGATAAGGGTCGGGTGGGAGAGCGTCAAGGGGCGGCGGGTGCGATTTTTTGCAGGTCATCGGACCGCGGCTGGTTGAGCCGAATGTGCTGCACCGCCGAAGTGCCGGGCCGCCCGGTGAGGCCTGCATAACGTGCCGGTGCCTCGCTCGCGAGTCCGGGTTGCAGGCCGGGGCGACGGAATCCCGCTCAGCTTGCGTTCATCTTCACCTGCGTCCAATTGGCGTTGGAATGCCTGTCACATTTCGGGCTATGATCCGTTTAGTTGCATTGCTGAGAAGGTGTACTCATGAAACTGCGCACAGCTGCCGTCTCCGTCACGGCCCTGGTGGCTCTGACCGCCTGTACCACCACGGATCCCTATACGGGCGAGACCCGCGCCAACAATACCGGCCGCGGTATCCTGATCGGGGCCGCCGCCGGCGCCGCCCTGGGTTATCTGACCAATACGAGCGACAGCAGCGAGGGCCGGACCAACGCGCTGATCGGTGCCGGTATCGGTGCCCTGGCCGGTGGCGCCATCGGCAACTACATGGACCGTCAGGAAGCGGCCATGCGCGAAGCCCTGTCCGACACGGGCGTCGGCGTTCGCCGTGAAGGCAATGATCTGCGTCTGATCATGCCGGGCGACGTGACCTTCGCCACGAACTCCTCGGACATCCAGGGGCAGTTCTACGGCATTCTCAATGATGTCTCGACGGTGCTGAACCGCTATCCGGCGACCTATATCGACGTTGTGGGCCATGCCGACAGCACCGGCCCGGACGCCTATAACCAGACCCTGTCCGAGCAGCGGGCCGTCTCCGTGGCCAACTATCTGATGGCCCAGGGTGTGCTGCGCGACCGCTTCTATGTCGCCGGCATGGGCGAGCGGGCTCCGATCGCCTCCAATGACACGGCCTATGGCCGCCAGCAGAACCGCCGGGTCGAAATCCTCATCCGGCCGCACGCTGCGTCGTAGGGCCTTCCCGCCATTCGAAAACACGTCATGAAGCGGCCCGCTTGAGTGCGGGCCGCTTTATTTTATGCATGGCCATAAACTTCAAGGCGTTAGAGGGTGAGGGGGCCGATAGGGTTTACCTTCGTTAACCAAACGACAACCGGCGCCGACACAGCTTAACCTTCAAGCCAAAGTAACGATTCGCTGTCTGGAAGACCGCCATGCCCCGCGCGCTCGATATTCTCATCCTGATGACCTACGTCGCCATCGCGACCGTGGCTGCGATCGGTTTTGAACGGCTCGGCCTGATGCCGACCATGACCGCCTGGATGATGGGCGCGATCGTCTTCATCGTCGCCGGCATGGCCCATTCCGCTGCCTCCCGTACGCAGGAGCGCCGGGCACTGGAGCAGGAGATCCACAATCTCAAAGCCTCCAACCTGGCCCTGGCCGAAGAATTCGAGGCGGCCCAGAAGCGCATTGACGAAATCACCGACGAACTGCGCGCGGAAGCCATGGAGCGGGATAATGCTCTGGTCCATGAAGTCCGGGTTCTGGAGGATCTCGTCCGCCGGGTCGGCGGTCCCTCCACCCAGTCGGAACGTCCGGTGCCCACCGAAACGGCAGAAACCGGCATTGATATCGAGATTGTCCGCGATGCGCTGAGCGCCAACCGCGTCGATCTTTACCTGCAGCCGGTCGTGACCCTGCCGCAGCGCCGCGTCGCCTTCTATGAAGGTTATACCCGGCTGCGCGACACGATGGGCCGCGTGATTGCGCCAGCGACCTTCATCCAGGCTGCCGAACAGGCCGGGATCATGACCGAGGTGGACAATCTTCTCCTGTTCCGCTGCGTCCAGATCGTGCGCCGCCTGACGGGCCAGGACCGCAAGGTCGGCATCTTCTGCAATATCTCGCTGAACTCCCTGTCGGATGAGGACTTCTTCCCGGAGTTTCTCGACTTTGTCCGCCAGAACAAGGACCTCGCAGGCTCCCTGATCTTCGAAATCTCCCAGCGCGCCTTCGAGGAACGCGACGCCATTGCCGCCCGCAACATGGCCCGCATGGTCGATTTCGGCTTCCGCTTCTCCGTCGACCAGGTCCAGCATGTCGATCTCGACCTGGAAGGCATGGAGCGGGCTGGTGTCCGCTTCGTGAAGATCGGTGGCCAGCGCCTGCTTACCGCCATCCATGAATATGAGCCGATCGCGGGGTATGAGCCTGGCGCGATTTCCCATGAGGACCTCGCCGGCCTGTTTGCCCGCCACGGTATCGACCTGATCGTCGACAAGATCGAATCCGAAGCCACTGTGGTCGAAGTTCTCGAGCTGGATGTGGCCTATGGCGAAGGGCATCTGTTCGGCGAACCCCGCCCGGTCCGCGATGAGGTCCTGGAAGAAGCGGCCCAGCCCGCCGGCCTGCGCCTCGTCAGCTGATCCCGGACCGGACCCTGCTTTCCCGCCAGAGCTGATTGACGCCGCCGGGTGAGGCTGCTTCAAGCGCGCCATGACTGATTTTGCGCGCCTGGCTCCGCTGCGGGAGCATTATGACACCCTGTATTGCGATGTGTGGGGCGTGATCCGCGATGGACGCGCGCTTCTGCCTGATGCGGTGGAGGCCCTCCGCCGCTTCCGCCAGTCGGGTGGGGCTGTCTGCCTGGTCTCCAATTCCCCTCGGCGAAGCTCCAGCCTGCGCACGCTGATGACGCAGATGGGGCTGCCGGATGATGCGACCGACGCGATGGTGACCTCTGGTGACGCCATCCACAGCGAGCTGGTCGCCCGCGTCCCCGGCAAGGCCTGGCATATCGGCCCTGAGGTCGACCACAGCCTGTTTGAAGGGCTGGACCTGGATTATGTCGATGTGGATGCGGCGGACTTCATCGCCTGCACCGGGCCGGACGATTACTGGCATGGCAAGCCGGAGGATTATCGCGACCGGCTGTCACGCGCCCTGGAGCGAGGCCTGGATCTGGTTTGTGCCAATCCTGACATCGTGGTTCAGGCGGGGGATCAGCTGATCTATTGCGCCGGCGCGATCGCCCGGCTCTACCGGGAGATGGGCGGCCGCTCCATCGTGGCCGGCAAGCCGCACAAGCCGATCTATGATCTGGCGCAGTCGGCCCTCGCGGCCAAGGGTTTTGCCGTTGATCCGGGCCGGACCCTGGCAATCGGCGATGGTCCGGAGACCGATGTCGCCGGAGCCCAGCGTATCGGAATCGACGCGCTGTTCATTGCAGACGGGATTTTGGGGGCAGACGTAAAAAGCGACAGCTTCGATGGAGAAGCTGTCGCTCGCGCACTGGACGGTTACGGAGTGGCGGCGCGATGGCTCGCGCCGCAACTCGTCTGGTAGTCCATCAGTCCTAGTCGAACAGGGAGTCGATCGAGTTCTGGTCGAGATCCGGCACGCTGCCGGCATCTGCGAACATGGCGTCGATATCGTCCTGGCTCGTTTCCGGGCCGCCGACGGCGGGGCCGTTGAGCAGGTTCTTTTCGTTCCGCTCGCGTTCGGCCTTTTCCTCTTCGGACTCGAACCCGTCGGCATCACGCACACCCATCACCTCGGCAAAGCGGGCGACGCGGCTCTCCACGTGACGCAGGGAGTTCACGACCTTGGAAACACGCTGACCGGCGAGATCCTGGAAGGAGCAGGCTTCGATGATGGTCATCATGCGCGCCTCGACGGCGGCACGATATTCATCATAGTCCGTGGCATCCTCGCAGAGCACGGCCTCGGCAGCGCTCATGATCGTCTCGGTGGCCTTTTCGGTGTCTCCGACGACGGCTTCCAGCTCAACCCCGGCAGACGGTATCCGCTCGGTCTTGATGTCGTTGGGACGAAGCGCCGAAATCTCATCGCGGGTTCGCGAGATATAGTCGGCGATATAGTTGAATTCCTGGCAGATCGACTGGTCGAGGGAGCTGAAGAACAGCTTCATCGTATCCGTCAGCTGGTGGGCCAGCTTCAGGACTTCCATGATCTGCGCGTCCTGCAGGTCGCTGGCTTTCAGTGACGCCAGGGACGTGCGAACTTGCGCTGCAACATTGGCGGCGGGCATGGGGCCCTCCTTCCTTAGCGAACTCAATTGGCGTTGGGGGAAGTTCACGGGATCGACTAGAAGTCGCCCAGAACCGCCGACATTTTCGCCTTGAGGGTCCCGGCATTGAAGGGCTTCACGATGTAGTTGTTTACACCGGCGCGCTTCGCTGCGACCACGTTTTCGGTTTTGGATTCGGCGGTGACCATGATGAAGGGCGTCGCCTTCATGCTTTCGTCAGCACGGACCTTTTGCAGCAGCTCATAGCCGGTCATCGGTTCCATGTTCCAATCGGAAATGACCAGACCGTACTTGTTTTCCTGCATTTTCTGATAGGCTTCCTGGCCATCAGCCGCTTCATCCACATTCTCGAAGCCAATTTGCTTGAGAAGGTTGCGAATGATGCGGATCATGGTTTTGTAGTCGTCCACAACCAGGATAGGCATCGTCATCTCGACAGCCATATGTAGTCTCCATCCACTCGGCGCGTTTACACACAAGGACGGCTTGTTCCGCCGTCTTCAGCACAGACCCTAGACATTCGCGGATAAAAATCGGTTAAAGCGGACAGAAAGATGGAGTCGCTCATGGCAGAAGTGCGCGGTATCGCCCTCGAAGAAATGGAAATTGGCCAATCGGCTGAGGCGGTTAGAACGGTTACCGAGGAAGATCTCGACCTGTTCGCCAAGGTCTCGGGCGACTATAATCCGGTGCATATGGACGAGGAATTCGCCCGCGCGACCCCGTTTCGGGGCCGGATTGCACACGGCGCGCTGGTCGCGTCCTTCATCTCCGGCGTGCTCGGAAACCAGCTGCCCGGACCGGGGGCGATTTTCCTTGGCCTGAACATGCGCTTCTTCCTGCCGACCCGGATCGGTGACGAAGTGACCACGCGTGTCACAGTCAAATCCGTCGATCTGAAATCGCGCAAAGCCATCATGCAGTGCATCTGCACCGTGGGTGACAAGACGACGATGGAAGCCGAGGCGGAAGTCATGGTTCGCAAGCGTCGCAAGAAATCGGACGATTGATCCGCATGCAGGTCTACCAGGGTTTCCAGTCCATTCCGGCGGACGGTCGCGGCTCGGTTGTCGCGCTCGGCAATTTTGACGGTGTGCATCACGGGCACCGCCATGTGATTGCGCTCGCCGCGGAGCTGGCGGAGACCCTGGATGCGCCGCTCGGCGTCGCCTTGTTCGATCCGCACCCGCGCCGCTTCTTTGCGCCGGAGGCTCCGGCCTTCCGCCTGATGGGCGAGCATCGGCGCAATCGAACGCTGGAAGATCTGGGTGTCCGCAATCTCCACGTCCTGCCTTTCACGGCGGATATGGCGGCGATGACGCCGGAGCAGTTTGTCGAACAGGTCCTGCATCAAGGCCTGGGCGTCCGCGGTGTGATCACCGGAGCCGATTTCCGCTTCGGGGCGGGCCGTGCCGGCACGATCGGTGATCTGGAACGCCTGTGCGAAGCCCGTGGCATCCGCACGGCTTTTGCCGACCTGCATGGCAATGGCGCCGACAAAGTGTCCTCGACCCGGATCCGCAAGGCGATCCTGGACGGCGACATGAAAGCGGCCGCGGAGCTGATGGGCTCGCCCTGGGCCATCGAGGGGATTGTCCAGAAGGGCGATCAGCGCGGTCGCACGATCGGCTTCCCGACCGCCAATATCGATCTGGGCGATTTTGTCCGGCCCGCCTATGGCGTTTATGCCGTCCGCGTGCGTCTGGACGGCAAGGGCGATCCGATCGAGGCAGTGGCCAATTTCGGCAAGCGTCCCACGGTCGACGGGCTCAGCGAGCTGCTGGAAGTCCACCTGTTCGACTTTGATGGCGATCTCTATGGCCGTGAACTGGAAGTCGAGTTCCGCGGTTTCATCCGGCCGGAGCGCAAGTTCGACGGTCTCGACGCCCTGAAGGATCAGATCGCCCGCGATGCCGCCGCGGCGCGCCGCCTGCTGAGCGGTCTGTCTGGACCGGCCTGATGGGCTCTGTTACACGCGTTTGCATGGTCACTAGACACGGTTTCCACCGCCGCGCGGCCCTGATTTCCGCGCTGATGACGGGGCGAATTACCAGCCCGGCCCGCTTGGGGTGATCCAGGCGGTGCCGGGAGATGTTCCGCAACGACTTCTGAGATGACCCCCACCGCAAGGACATGATCCGATGACGGATAATTCGCACGAGACCGGCCAGGACGGCGCTGCTCGCGACTACAAAGACACGCTTTTCCTGCCGACCACCGATTTCCCGATGCGCGCCGGCCTGCCCAAGAAGGAGCCGGAATGGCTCGCCCGCTGGGCCAAGCTGGACCTCTACAAGCAATTGCGCGCCCGCGCGAAAGGCCAGGAGCGCTTCGTGCTGCATGATGGCCCGCCCTATGCGAACGGCCACATCCACATCGGCACCGGGATGAACAAGATCCTGAAGGATTTTGTCGTGCGCTCGCGCCAGATGGCCGGTCTGGATGCGCCCTACCGTCCGGGCTGGGACTGTCACGGCCTGCCGATCGAGTGGAAGGTGGAGCAGAATTTCCGCGCCAAGGGTCGCAACAAGGATGACATCCCGAAGCAG
>NZLV01000070.1 GCA_002694345.1 Maricaulis sp. | reverse complement strand
TCATGAAAGAGCGTGTCCGGCGGCCGGGCATCACTGATCTCGACCCCTTCGGCGCGCAGCTTGGCCGCGGCCGGATTGAGGATGCGGATTTCCTCATCGCCCAGAGAACCGCCTTCGCCGGCATGCGGATTGAGACCCGCCAGCGCCAGGCGCGGATGGGCGATGCCGTAATCGCGTTGCAGGGCGTGATGGGTCAGACGGGCGATGTGCGCGATGCTGTCCTCACGGATCAATGTGATCGCGCGCTTGAGGGGCTCATGGATCGTCACCAGCACGACGCGCAGCCCGCCACCGCTCAGCATCATGGCCGGACCGCGCGGGCCGTCCTGCGCCACATGGGCGGTCAGCTCGGCGAGAAATTCGGTATGGCCGGGAAAGGTGAAGCCGGCCTCATACATCACCGATTTCGCGATCGGAGCCGTGACCAGCGCGCTGGCGGATCCGTCGAGACAATAGCGTACGCCGTCCTCGATGGCCGCCTTGGTGGCCGCGGCATGGGCGGCGTCAGGCTGGCCGGGAAGAACCGGTCGGGTAAGGGCTGCATGAGTGCCCAGAACCGGCAGGCTGTCAGCGAAATGATCGCCAGCACGGGCGGGCGTGTCGATCGGGATCGGGCCGGGCAGGCCCAGCGCCTCTGCGGTCTTCGCGAAAACATCGAATTCGCCAATGGCGGCAAACACCATCGGATGATGGCGCAGGCCGTGCCAGGCTTTCAGGATGATCTCGGGGCCGACACCAGCCGGATCACCCATCGACACGACGATGGGTGCCGTGTCGGTCATTACTCGCGAATCTCGATCGTCGATTCGCGGCGCAGATTCCGCAGCCAGCGACGGGCTTGCAGCGAGAGTTGCTGACCGCGCAGCTGGCTTTCCAGATCGTCGCGGGACGGCACGCCCGGGCCGGCAATCTGGCGGTCACAGACGATCAGGGCCTGCAGGCCGGCGGGGTTCTCGATGATGCCGGTATTGTCGTCGCGGCCCAGCGGTTCGAGGGCTTCGCGGATCTGGGGCAGTACGGCATCCGCACCGATGCTGCCCAGATTGGTGAAGATCGCGCCTTCGATGGAGCTGACGCGGTTTTCCGCGATGCCGCAGGTCGGGGACTGGTCGAGGAGGCGCTGGAACTCGCGACGGCTGTCCTCATTCACGGCGCTGTTCGGCAGGGTGATCTGGACGAGGTCGTATTGCAGCGTGGTCGTGCCATCGCGCACGGAGACGAGGGCGATCACCATGTAGCCGCCCGGCACCTGGACCGGGTTGGACAGGGCGCCACGTCCACCGGACTGTTCAAACTGGCGGCGCATCATCGGCATGATGGCGGCGACTTCCGGCTGCAGCTGGGATTCGGTGATCCAGCCGATATCGCCGCCGGAGGCTGCCGACGGAGCGTCGGAGAACTGGCGGGCCAGTTCCGGGAAGGCGGCGCCTTGCTGAAGCTGGTTCATGACCGCAATCACGCGCTGGACGGTGGCCTCTTCCTGGCCCGGGGCCTGCATCTCGAAATACATCTCGAAAATGCGATATTGCGGCTGGGAGGCACTGGCCGCAAGTCGTTCCAGGGCCAGCTCGATCTGCTGTTCGGAAATCCGCACGCGCGAGCCGTAGCGGCCATTGACGAGAATCCGCCAGGCAATCTCGGCTTCCAGCTGGTGACGCAGGGTCGAAATGTCGACGCCGGAATTCTGCAGGTCGGCAATGATGCTGTCGATCGTCGTATTGTTGCGCTGGGCCAGGTCCAGGAGCGAGGCGGTGATTTCCTCGTCTTCGACTTGGATCTCGTATTCGCGTGCGGCCTGCAGCTGCAGATGCTCGTCCACAAGACCGCGGACCGCTTGGTCCTGGATGCGGGCGAGGGTGGCTTCGTCGATCTGGGCCATGCCGGTCGAGGCGATGATCAGGCGCATGCGATTGCGCACATCCACCGTGGTGATCGGCTCGTCATTGACCAGCGCGGCGATACCCTCCGTCGACTGGGCATGGACCGGGGCCGGGCCGGACATGGCCAGCGCGGCAAACAGGACGGAAACAAGAATTCTGGCGCAGGTCATAAGCAATCGCATATCGGTTCGGCGCGAACATTACTCAAACTCGGCAGGGGTGCAATCACCGGGCACCGTTAGCTGTCGGGATCGAGGCTGCCGAGCGTGAAGAGTGTAATACGGAATTGGATGGATTCCGACGGTCCCAGGTCAACAATTCCGATATCTTCGCGCTGATAAAGGATTTCGAACTGGGTGCATTCATCCCGGTACAGGAAGCCGGTTTCCGACCGCCGGGTGGTTTCGGCATCGAGGTCCAGCGTGGCCCGGCTGATCAGGCTCCACTCGGTGTTGAGCTGCCAGCTCAGATCGGTGCGCAGTTCACGCTGCGGACCGCGAGTGGACAGGGCCGCCTCATCGCTGGAGTCGAGATAGCCCACCGACACGCCGAACCGCTCCGTCGTGTAGGAGGCGGTCAATTGCAGCGTGTTGATGTCGAAATCATCCGTGTCGAGGCGGGTGGTCAGCTCGACATCGAATGCCCCCCAGTCGATTTCACCGGAGACGACATAGTCGGACGAGGATTCGAACAGGCCGCTGGTCGGTGAGAAGACGGCATTGCCATCCAGGCGTTCGGACCGGCCGACAAAGCCGCGGGCATAGCCGCTATCACCGAAGAAGGCGGTGGCGCGCACACCGTAATTGGCGCGCTGGCCCTCTTCCCAGAGGTCATAGCCGGAGGCCCGCACAGGCTGGAAGAGCAGGCTCTCGTCCAGATCGAGCGTCAGGCTGTCCTCATTGATCAGCCGGCTGCCTTCGGGATCATCCGTGGCGGCAATGAAGGAGATAACGGGCTCGACGATCAGGTCGACTGTCTCACCGCCCCGGAAGAAGGGCCAGGAAATCTCGGTACCGACCAGACCCAGTTCACGGCTCAGCGATTCGCTGGTGGTCGTGGTGCCGGTGACCGGAATGTCCTGCAGATCATAGTAGTCGACGCGGCCCAGGGCGAAGGGTTCCACCACGATCCCGGCCGGTCCGATCCAGCGGGTCCGCCAGTCCAGTGCGACGCTGCCGCGGGTGTAATCCACGCCATCATTGCGGGTCAGGGCGGTTGCATCGGCATCCAGATTGACCCGGCCCCAGCCCGGCGGAGCGGTAAAGACCTGTTGCACGCTCACTTGCGGCGCGATCACCGGCAGGGTGTCGTCATTCACATTGGTGCGCACGGACTGGTAGCCCGCTGCGATGATCGAGGCGTAGCGGTTCTCGGTGCGGTTCTCGACATAGAGCTGGCTGACCAGCTGCCGGCTCAGCGCCTCGATCGGCTGGCCGTAATCCTTCAGCGTTTCGGAGAAGTCATAGCGGCGCAGATAGAGGTCATCATCGGAATCATGGATCCGCTGGATCCCGAAACCCCAGCGCCAGTCTTCCGTGATCCGGAACCGGCCGCCGCCGAAAATGTGCCAGCGCCATTCCTCGTCACCGAAGCGCTCGCCATCACTGTCGATCTCGGCCTCATTCGTGATGCTCCCTTCGAAGTCCACGAAACCGGACCAGAAGCGCTTGCGGTATTCGCCGTAGAGCAGCGGGTTCACATTGCCCATATAGCGAGGCGCGATCACCAGGTCCTGGGACGGGGAAATCGACCAGAGATAGGGCTGCTGGTAGACGAATCCGAGACGCGAAGAGACGCCGACCTTGGGAAACAGGAAGCCGGACCGGCGTTCCGAGGACGGGTCGGCATGCGAGAAGACCGGCGTGTAGAGCACCGGCACGCCCATGAATTCGAACCGGGCATCCCGGTAATAGATCATCTGCTCTTCGGCATCCTGGCGCACTTCGCGGGCGCGCAGGCGCCAGGTCGGCTCGCCTTCGCCGTCCTCGCAAAGCTCACAGGCCGTGTAATAGGCCTGGCGCAGGGTCAGGGAGGCATCGGCATCGCGGATGGCCGCCGCTGCAGCGACCCGGCCATTGCCTTCCAGCATGGAGGCAAAGCCCAGCGCGACGCCGGAGGCCAGGGCCGAATCGAGTTCGACCTCATCGGCATATTGCGGGTAGGGGGTCTGGCCGGTGATCACGACATGCCCGCGGGCAATCACGCGATCCCGTTCGGGATGGTATTCCAGCTCGTCGGCCATGAGGGTGCGGCCTTCCTGGCGCACACGCACATTGCCGGTCGCCAGATAGCCACCGCCGGCGATGTCTTCCAGATGGTCGGCTTCCAGATAGACAGGCGCGTCGGAGGACGGGGCTTCCTGGGCGAGGGCGGCACCGGTGAGCACCAGGGCGCTCGAACTCATCAACGCGGCCGCTAAACGGCGAAACTGCGACGCCATGCGCGTCACTCCCTCATCTTGTCCGGCCCCCGGCTGAACCGCCTGTTCCTGACTAGCCGAAGCCGGTGGCCGCGTCCACGACGTCATCCGTCTTCTGTCGATGCGATATAGGTCAGCGCGATCAGCGCGGTGAGCGCCGGGGCGGACCAGGCCGCGGTCAGCGGCGGCAGGGCACCGGTGGCGCCCATCGAGCTGAGCAATTCCTGCAGGAAGAACATCACGAAACCCGCCAGACCGCCGGCCAGGGCAAAGGCCGCGGCTCCACCCAGACGGTGCAGGCGCAGGGTCGCGGCCGCCGCGATCAGGGTTGCGGCCAGCAGGGTCAGCGGCAGGGCCAGAAGGCTGTGCCAGCGCAGTTGATAGCGTTCCGTGGCCAGGCCGGCTTCACGGGCCGAGCTGATCAATTGCGGCAGATCCCAGAAGGACACGCCTTCGGGCGATCGTGACCGTTCGAACAGGGCCTGCCGGTTGATCTGTGTCGGCAGGGTCTCCTCGCTCAGCTCCCGCGTCGAGGTGTTGGGCGAGCGTTCCACAGCATTGGTGATCGTCCAGAACCCATTGCTCAGACGGGCGCTTTCCGCGTCGATCCGGCGATCCAGATTGGGCACGCCATTCTCGTCCACCGTGAAGGAATAGAAGATCGGATTGATCAATTCCTGGCGGTTCTCGCGCAGCGCGCTGGCGGCGATCACCGTATAGCCTTCCGGCGATGTTTCGCGCAGCCAGATCTGTTCTTCCACGCCCGTGGCGCGCTGGACATTCATCAGCAGGTCACGGCGGGCCTCGTACTCCGCATTGCCCATGGCGGCGAGCGGATTCAGCGCGATCGCTCCGGCGATCCCGGCGGCAACCGCCAGCAGCATGGGCGCGGTGAGGATCCGCCAGGCCGACATGCCCGAGGCGCGCATCACGATCAGCTCGCTGCGCCGGTTGAGCCGGAACAGCGAGGTCAGGATGCCGAACAGGAAGATGAAGGGCAGGGTGGTTTCCAGCAGGGAGGGCGTCTTGAGCAGGGTGAGGCTCAGAAGGTCCAGCGTGGAGGCATCAACCCGCGTGCCGATGGCTCGCGACTGCTCCACGAAGTCGACCAGGATGATCACCGTGGAAATGGTCAGCGTCGCCAGCCCCAGCCCGGTCAGGGTCTGGGTCATCATGTAGCGGTTGAGACGGCCGCCGATCATGCCATCGCCTCCGCCTTCACGGCCGCCTGCCGTTTCGGACGGCGGCGGGCCGGCCAGTAGATGACGAGGATGGAGCCGACGGCGCCAGCCAGCGGCACCAGGTATTGGGCGATATTCATGGCGGCATCATCGGCACTGGCCGACTGCACGCCAAAGCCGACCAGACGCATCGTCATGCCGGCTGCAACGCCAATCATCACGCGGCGGGAATACCCCATGCGCGAATGGTCACCGCCCAGGAAGACGGCGGCTGCGATCAGCGCGAAGGCGAGATTGTAGAGCGGGGCGGAGAGGCGGTAATGCGCCTCGGCCCAGGCCCGTTCCGGTCCGCCGGTCCGGGCAATCGTCCCGGCATCCGGCCAGATCAGCTCATGCAGGAAACGGTCGGATTCCTTGAAGAACATGGCGTCCACCGGGCCGACGAAATCGCCCAGGTCGAACTCGGTGCGGTCGAACGTGCCGTAGAACAGCTCGCCCGCCTCATCGATCTCCTGCCGGTTGGCGTCGATCAGCACCATGATGGAGGAGGTGTCGGCCCGCACCACATAGCCCTCGCGCGCCGCAAAAGTCGCCTGGGATGTGCCGCGTGTGTCGTGGATCAGGATGTCATGCATGCGGCCATCGCGGTCGCGTTCGCGCGCATACATGGTCACGCCCGAGCCCAGCTGGGTGAAGGCCCCCGGCGTCACCAGGCTGGCGGCCACATCGGAGCGCAGCGCATGCAGGCTGCGGCGCATTTCGCGATAGGCGATCGGCTGGACGAAGAGATTGATCACCAGATTGGCGATCATGACATAGACGGC
>NZLV01000069.1 GCA_002694345.1 Maricaulis sp. | reverse complement strand
GGTTGGCAATGCTGAATGAAGAAATCGTTTCCGCCCGGAAAGCCTGCGCTGACTTTTACGTTAGCGAGTTCTTAAAGCGAATCCCATGCGTTTGGGTCCACTCGTCGCAACAGGTTTGATCATGACGCAAAACGCCCCGGCACTGGATCTGGACGCGGAACTCTCCGCACAAGCCGAAACCGTCCGGAATGAAGCGCGGGACGCCGTCCCGCTCGGCCGCAGCGCCTTGAAGCTCGACGACAAGCTGGAACGCATGTCCGCGGCGACGCGCAAGCAGTACACAAAGGTCGTCGCCCAAGCCAAGCGCGCGCTCAAACTGTCAGCCGAGAACCAGCATTCCGAAGCCGCCCGCATCGCCTGGAAGGCCGTCAATCTCGCGCCGGACCTCGCCCTGACCAATCACGTCATGGGCTTAATGCTCTACCGGCTGGGCCGTCTTTCCCGCGCACTCGACTTCTTCCAGAAAGCCTGGGAGCTGGATCCGCAAGACGCTGAGATCTATCAAAAGCTCGGCTTGGTCGCCTGGAAGCTCGACATGCTGGACGTGGCCGAGAAATTCTACCGGATCGAGTGCCAGCTGGCGCCCAACTCGATCAATGCCACCATCAATTTGGCCGGCGTGCTGCGCGACCAGTCCAAGTTCGAGGAAGCCATCGAAATCCTGCGCACCGCCATCTATGGCCACCAGGAAAACTATGAGCTCTGGAACTCGATGGGCACGGTGATCAATGACAGCGGCAAGCCGGAGGAAGCCTCCACCTTCTATCTGGAAGCGCTGCGCCTGAAGCCGGACTATGGCCGCGCCCACAACAATATGGCCAATGTCCACGAGCTCCTTGGCGAGCCGGAAAAGGCCCTGCCCCACTATGAGGAAGCGCTCAAGGATCCCTCCGACGAGACCGAAGAAGCCACGATGCGCCATGGCCGATCCATGGTCCTTCTGGCCTCCGGCCGTATCGCGGAAGGCTGGGAAGCCAATGCCGCCCGCCTCGATCCCAACCGCACACAAGCCACGCTCTTCTCCCTGCCGATCCCGATGTGGGATGGCGCCGATCCGGCGGCCATCCGCGGCAAGTCTCTCCTGCTCGTCGGCGAACAGGGGCTGGGCGATGAAGTGCTCTTCATGAGCATCATTCCCGACCTGATCGAGGCGCTGGGCCCGGAGGGCAAGCTGCGCATTGCCTGCGAATACCGGCTCGTGCCGATCGTCAAACGCTCCTTCCCGCAGATCGAGGTGACCAATCACCTTTCGGCCACGGTGGAAGGCCGCGAGATCCGGACGGTCAAGGGCGCCGAAGACATGGATGTGTGGACCCCGATGGCCAGCCCGCTGCGGGCCTTCCGCTCCAGCCTCGACGCCTTTCCGGAAAGGGAAGGCTTCTTCCAGCCCGATCCGGACCAGCAGGCCGCCTTCCGCGACCAGCTCGCCGGCTTCGGCCCGGGCCTGAAGGTCGGCATTCTCTGGAAATCCCTGCGCATGGATGCCCGCCGGTCGAAGTTCTTCTCCGCCTTCGATGCCTGGGAAGGCGTGCTGAAAACGCCGGGCGCCGAATTCGTCAATCTCCAGTACGGCAAGGCGGAAGACGAGCTGGCTCTCGCCAAAGAACGGTTCGGCGTCGACATCCACCAACCGCGCGACATTGATCTCAAGATGGATCTCGACAAGGTGGCGGCCCTGGCCTCCGCCTGCGATCTCGTTCTCGGCCCGATGAACGCCACCTCGAACCTGGCTGCCGCCAGTGGCGGCAAGGTCTGGTTCATCCATGCCCGCTCCTCCACCTGGACCCTGCTCGGCGCGGACCGCCAGCCCTGGTACCCCCAGACCCGGTCCTTCTTCGGTGAAGGCTTCCAGGACTGGAAGAACACGATGGGCCGGGTGCAGCAGGCGCTGACCGACGAGATCAAGGCCCGCTCGTGACCGGCCAGCCCCGCCGTTTCGCCATTCGGGCGGATGGGGGCGGCGATATCGGCCTGGGCCATGTCATGCGCTGCGCGGCCCTGGCCAGGGCGCTCCGGCGCCATGGGGCCGACATCGACTGGTTCACCGCCTCACCAACAGCCTTGCCGGACGGGCTGGGCGACAGTGTCCGCATCCATGCCATCGACACGGACAGCGAAGCGCAGACCTTTGCCGCCTGCCTGAACAATGCCGGCACCCACCTCCTGATCGGCGACTGGAAGACCACACCAGCCGACCTCGTTGCCGACATCCGCGACAAGCTCTGCCCCGTCGTCCTGATCGGTGGTTTCACGGGAGACGCCGTCGCCGACCTGCATGTGCGCCAGGGCTTTTGCGAAACGCCCGTCGATCCCCGGCGCCCAGCCCTGTCCGGAGCCCCCTGGCTGCTGTTGGATGATGCCTATGCCGGCCTGCCGCCGCGCCAGGTGAAGGACACGGCTTCGACCCTTCTGGTCTCGCTGGGCGGCACGGCAACCGACCTGGTCGACCGGGTGGAAACCGCCATCCGCCAGTCACCCGCCCTCGCCCACACCAACCTCCAGATCCGCCGCCCGCACGGCACGCGCGACGCCCGCCAGCTCCAGCCTCTGCAGCATGCGCTCCAGGCCGCCGATCTCGCCATCCTGGCCGGCGGCACGACCTTGCACGAGGCGGCTGCGACCGGCCTTCCCGCCATCAGCATTCCCATCGTTCCGCATCAGTATGACCGGGCGGGTCAATACCAGCGTCTGGGCCTCGGCCTGATGATCGATCCGGAAAAGCCCTGCTTCGAGCGCCGGATCACAGAAACCCTGGAGGCCCTCGCTGCCGATCCGGGCCGCCGCGCCCGCATGGCCCGCCGGGGTCAATCCCTGGTGGATGGCCGGGGCGCTGATCGCCTCGCCCGGCACCTGATCGATTTTTCCCTGTCACAACAGGCGCGGTCTCAGTAAAACCTTAACGTCTGACGGGCCGATTGGGGGGCGAAGTCTCGGCCTGATTCGCAGCCGCCCGGCTGCCGGACACGCCACTCGCGAAGGATCCGGATGTGAGCTCGACCCCGTCCCAAGAAATCTGGCCGAACTTTCTGGTCATCGGTGCGCCGAAATCCGGCACGACCTCGCTCTACCACTACCTCGCCCAGCACCCCGACATCTTCCTTTCGCCAGTGCGCAAGGAAGGCCGCTTCTTCTCCGGGATCGGGGAAGGCAAGGTGTATTGGCCCGCCTATTATCATTTCGACACCGCCCCGACCGCGGCCGACTACCAGACCCTGTTCGAGACCTGGTCCGGCCAGCCACGCATCGGCGATGTCTCACCGGATTACTATGCCTACGCCCCGATCTCGGCGCCGCGCGCATTGAAGCATTGCGGACCGGACACGCGCATCATCGCCCTGCTGCGCAACCCGGTCGAGCGCACCTATTCCCACTACCTCCAGAATGTCCGCCGCGACGCCGAATTCGCCACCTTCCGCAGCGCCCTGGCCGACGAGCCTCGCCGCAAGGCGGCCAATTGGGGCTTCCAGTGGCTCTATGCCGACACCAGCTGCTACGCCGAACGGATTGCCATCTGGAAACAGCATTTCCCGGACATGCTGATCCTGCTGCAGGACGAGCTGGATGCCGACACGCCGGGCATTGTCGCCCGGGTACAGGATTATCTCGGCCTCGAACGGATCGAGCCGGAAACCCGCCAGCGCTACAATACCGGCGGCATTCCCCTGTCCCGCCTGCCCATCCTGGAAGGCGTGCTGGATGCGCGCTCGAAAGAGCCCTTTGAAGACCTCTATGCCGAATTCATCGCCCCGCGCGACGCCACGAATGCCGACGCGCCCACGGCGGATGGCGTCTACCCGCCCATGGTGGACGGCGAGACCACCGTGCCGCCGATGGAGCGCGATATCCGCGACGCCCTGACCGCCCGCTTCGCTCCGGAGATTGACCGTCTGGAAGACATTCTGGGGCGCTCGCTCGAGGTCTGGCGCTGATGCGATTGTCCGAACTCACCTCCGGCATTCTGGTCACCGGCGTCGGAGCACCGCCCGGCCTGGGCACGTTGCGTTCGCTGAAACAGGCCGACCCCAGCCTCAACCTGGTGGCGGCGGACATCAACGCCCTGGCTGGCGGCCTGTTCGAGCCGGGCACGCAATCCTGCGTCCTGCCTTCGGCCAGTGATGCCGAGGCCTACCGTTCGGCTGTGCGCGCAGTCTGCGCCACGCGCCATCTGGACATCATCATCCCCGGCTCCGAAGCCGAAATCGCCGCCCTCGCCCCGGTCGCCCGCGACTGGACTTCCGAAGGCCTGCGCGTGCCGGTCGCGGAGCCTGAGATCGTCGCCTTCGGCATCGACAAGGGCAAGCTCCTGGCCCGCTGCGCCGAGCGCGGCCTGCCCTGCCCGGTCACGCTCCAGCCGGAAACCGAATCCGATCTGGATAGCTGGACCGGCGGCTTTCCCTGCGTGATCAAGCCGCGCACCTCGCGCGGTGCCCGCGGCGTCAGCTATCCCGGGAACCAGGCCGAGCTGACCGAGACCTGGCGCGAAACCCAGTCGGCCCACGGCCCCTGCGTCGTCCAGTCCTACATCCCCGGCGGCGCCGAGACCGTCTACACGATCGGCTCCCTGTGGAACCGCGGCGAGCTCATCGTCTCCACCCTGCACCGCAAGCTGCAGACCAATCCGCCCACGGGTGGCGTCGCCGTCGCCGGCGAGACCGTGGATGACCCGGAGCTGATGAAGGCCGGCCTCGCCGTGCTGGAAGCCTCCGGCCCCTGGCATGGACTGGCCGCCGTCGAGGTGAAACGCCCCGCACCGGGTGAGCCCGCCTTCCTGCTGGAGATCAATCCGCGCATGTGGGGGTTTGGCTATCTGATGACCCTGGCCGGCCTCAATGTGCCGGAACTCCTGGTCCGCATGCTGGCCGGACCGGAGCATCTGGACGGCCATATCCCGTCAACCTTTCCGCCCTATGCTGCCAAGCGTATGGTCCGTACCTGGCAGGACATCGAGATTCCGACCACTCCGGAGGGTGAAACTTGACCCGTACTGTTGCCGTCATCCAGGCCCGAACCGGTTCCAACCGGCTCCCCGGCAAAATCCTCGAGACGCTGTACGAGGATGTCTCCCTTCTGGCCTATCAATGCCGCCGTCTGCGTACCATTGAGGGCGTCGACGAGCTGGTCATCGCCACCACCCAAGCGCCCGATGACGATGCCGTGGTCAAGCTGGCCGAGGCCGAGGGCATCCGGGTCTTCCGCGGGTCCGAAGAGGATGTGCTCAGCCGCTTCCTCCTCGTCGCCGACGCCACCCTTGCCTCCACCCTCATCCGCATCACGTCGGACAGCCCGTTCCGCGATCCCGATGTGATCGCGAAATGCGTCGCGGAACACCGCGAGCACGGCGCCGAATACACGCGCCCGGCCGACGGACATCTGCC
>NZLV01000068.1 GCA_002694345.1 Maricaulis sp. | reverse complement strand
TCCAGCCGGTTGCGGATATTCTGCAGCCCGGTGCCGGTCCCCGAGCGGACGGGCCGGTCGCTCCGGCTGTCACAATCAGACCTGGATGATCAGCGTGCCGCCCATGGCAGAGACGGCCAGGTGGATCGTGACACGGCCCGTTTCGGCGGCCACGGCATGCTTGATGGAATTCTCGATCAGGGGCTGGATCATCAGGGTCGGCAGAAGGGCGCCTTCCAGATGCCGCGGCAGATCAACCTCCACGTCGAGGCGTTCCGGGAAACGGATCCGCTCAATGTCCAGATACTGCAATTGGGCGTCGATCTCCTGGCGCACCGGCACCAGCTCGTCCTGCGGGGCGGTCAGGGCCTGTTCGTAATAATCGGCCAGCAGGTCGATCATGCGTTCCGCCTCGGCCGTGCGGCGCGAGGTCAGGAGGGCGGAGACCGAGTTGAGCGAATTGAACAGGAAGTGCGGATTGACCTGGTATCGCAGCGCCCGTAGCTCGGCCTGGCGCAGGGATTTCTCCGCATGCACTGTATCGGCCTCGCGCTGGCGCAGCTGGCGCGCATAGAGAAAGGCGACGATCGCGATGCTCTGGGCAAAGAAGAGGTGAACGCTCGCCGACCAGGCGATCATGGTGTGGATCAGCATGGTTTGGTCGGTGGTGGAGAAGGTCACCATCATCCACCAATTGAACATGGAGAAGGGGATGGCGGTGATGGTCGACGTCAGCACGACCAGGATCGACAGGAGCAGGACGGACCGTCCCCAGAAGGCCCTCAGCACGACATACATGCTCAGCGACAACAGCGTGCCGACCCCGATCACCAGAAGCCGGCCCGGGACGAAGCTGAGCGCGTCCCGCAACATGATCATGTCGAAGATCATCTTGGTGAAGAAGTAGAACACCCAGCACAGCATGATGACGCCGAGGGCCATCAGGCCCTCGGAGATCAGAGGCGACCGGACTTTGAAGGTGAACAGGCCGGGAATGACGACAAGCCCGGACCGTCCCGTGTCGAGAAAAGCCATGCGGCCAGTCTATACCGGCGCCGCACCGGGCTTCAATTTGCCCGATTGGTTGTTCACCCGTTGAATCAGGTTGTTGGTTGATTGGCGGGGCGCTCATGGGTGCCAGCTCCGCGTCCGTGACATTGGGCTGGAAGGGCGGGCGGGACCCGGACTACCCCCAAGTCGAGACCGCTCATCCGTCCTCCGGGCCGGATGGCCGGGGTATCGACTTCGAGGATCGCGCGTCCGTCCGCGGGCGCCGTTCAGATCAGTACTCCGCAGGACCGGCTGGCAAGGTGCGGTCGCGGAGGCGTGGGGAGTAGAGAGTATGCAACGCGCTTTATCCAACCGGGCCGGTCTGCGGACCCGTCTTCTTTCGACGGCATTGGGATGTGGTCTCCTGGCCCTCCATCCGGCCGCCTTTGCCCAGAGCAGCGACACGCTGGCAGCTTCGTCCGGGCTCAGCGACGCGCCGCAGGCCGTCGCGGTCGAAACCGATGACACGGTCGATATCGTCGTCGACGCCCCGCTGGTCACCAATGAAGACGGCACGCCGGCCATTCTGGGACGCTCCTTCCTCGGTGATGTGGCGATCAACAATCTGGATGTGACGACACAGGGCTTCGCCTCGGATGGCATTTTCGCCCAGGTCTTCGACAATGATGCCAGCATCCTGATCTATAGCGGGGATGTTGCGACCGAAGGCCCGGCCTCGCGCGGCATCGTCGTGCGTCATGACGGGATGTTCGGTGACGGTCTGACCCAGGTCTTCAGCGGCAATGTGACGACCGCCGGTGCCGATTCCGTCGGGATTGATGTGGTTACCAATGGCAGTCTGATCACGCTGGAAAGCGGTTCCGTCACCACGACGGGTGATTTCGCCCATGGCATCGTCGCGCGCTCGGGCAATGAGATTCAGCTGGTCAGTGACCATGTCTCGACAGCCGGGCTCGGGGCGATCGGCATCCAGGCGGAAGCCACAAGCTTCGTGACCGTCGACAGTGTCGAGGTCGAAACCCAGGGCGATGGCGCTCACGGCATCGTCGCCGATTCAGGCTTCTCCGCCTATGTCCGCAGCGAGACGGTCCGGACCAATGGCACGGAAGCCCACGGCATCATCGTCCAGGGGCTGGACAAGCTGGCCTATGCGGAAAGCGGTTCGGTCGTGACCAGCGGTGACGGATCCGTCGGTATCCTGGCCCGCTCCACCGGCAGCGTCACGGTTTCCAGTGGCAGCGTGGTGACCACGGGCGCCAGCCTTGTGACCGATGGCGGCGGTGACGGCCCTCCGGGTGATGGTGGCGGCGATGGTTTCCCGCCGGATGATGGTGGGGGTGACGGCTTCCCGCCGGATGGCGGCGGCGGAGACCCCTTCCCGCCGAGCGGTCCGGCCGGCACGGTCCCCGCGGCGCCGACCGGTGCGGCCATGGGCATCGTTGCGATCAGCGAAGCCGCCGATGTCTATGTCGAGAGCGGCTATGTCTCGACGGCTGGCGCCGGCGCGACGGGGATCTATGCCACCGCCAATACCGATACGATTGTGATCAGCGATGAAATTGAAACCGCGGGTGAAAGCGCGTTTGGGATTCTGGCTCGCAGCAGCTTTGGCGATGTCGGTATTGATAGCGGGGCTGTATCAACTCAGGGAGATTTTGCCTCAGCAATCTCGGCCGACAGTCAATTCGGAAACGTCCTTGTATTGAGCGAAGCCGTCAGCACGACCGGCTTCGATGCGTCCGGCATTACGGCCAATGCCGACAAGGACATCGTGATTGAAAGCGGTTCGGTCGAGACCGAGGGCGATGCGAGTACAGGGATCCGGGCCTTCACCTTCACGGGTGAGGTCGACATCCTGTCCGGCGCGATCTCCACGCAAGGCTCTGATGCTGACGGGATTTCCGTGATCGGACTGGGCGGCGGCTCGGATGTGCGTATCGAGTCCGGCTCGATCAGCACGCTGGGCGACGGATCGGACGGTATCTTCGTCGACACGTTCGGCGAAGTCCTGGTCCAGGCGGACGCCATCACCACAGCCGGCAGCAACGCCGCCGGTATCTTCGTCGATGCGACGGATGATGTTCACGTCCAGGCCAATCATGTTGCCACCCAGGGCGTCGCGTCCGCGGCCATCAGCGTCGGGACCGAAGGCGGCGATATCACGATCGAGGCCGGTTCGGTCTCCTCCCAGGGAGCGAGCTCCGCGGGGATCGAGGGCTTCGCCGAGCAAGGCGATGTGACCATCACGGTCAACCAGGTGAATGTCTCCGGTGACCGGTTTGAACCGGATGGTGGCGGTGATGGGGGCGGTTTGCCCGGTACGCCGGATCCGGGCGGACCGGCATCAACCGAGCCGGGCTTCAACGTCATCGGCGTGGCCGCCACGACTGTGGAAGGCAATATCGTGGTCAATGCGGGCGAAGTGTCTGCCGCGGGCCAGAATACCAATGGCATCAGCGTGTTCGCGACGCTGGGAACGGCTGACGTCACTGTGAATTCCGTGGATGTCGACGGTTATGGCGGCGTCGTTGGCGCTCGCGTCCGCGGTGATCTCGGCGCCAGCCTGGAGGCCGATGAAATCGTGGTCCGCTCGGCTCGTGAGAGTGAGGGCGATACCGATCCCTTCTCCGACGCCGTATCGGTCGGCTCCATCGTGGGCGAGGCCAGCGCGCGCGTGAATTCGGTCCATGCCGAAGGCCTCAAAATGACCGGCGTCGAAATGATCACCCTGTACGGGTCCATCTACACCGAAGTGGGCGATGTCACGGTGACCGGCGAGGGTGGAGGCGGTATCCGCGCCCTCAGCTCCTCGGTCGCGGAAGACGGCGGGCACACGACCATCCTGGCCAATTCAGTCACCACGGTGGGCGATTACATCACCGGTGTGCGGTCGATCGCCATGCGCAGTTCCAACGAGATCCGTGTGGGCGAGGTGTCGACCACGGGCCGCCAGTCGGTGGGCATCTTCTCCGCCAGCCGCGCCGGGGCCGAGATCGAGGTCGGATCGGTGACCACGACAGGCGATGCCGCCGATGGCATCCAGGCGATCAACCGCCGGGGCCTGAACGGTTCGGAAGGTCCGCTCATCCGCAATCCCGACGAGTTCATCGGCGGTGGAGGCGATGGTCCCACGGACCCGGATGGCGATCCGGCGGGCGACCCCAATGGCAATTTTGCTGCGCTTTTGCTGGCAGCCGGTGATCTCGGCCTGTCTGCCGAGGACATCCTGCCGGGCACGGTGCCGGACGGTGACATCTCCATCACGGCCGGGTCGGTCAGCACGTCGGGCGACTCGTCGCGGGGTATTGCGGCGCACGCCAATGGGGATGTCGTCATTGAAAGCGGCTCCGTGGTCACGACCGGTGAGAGCACCCGCTTTTTCATCGCCACCCGCTTCGAGAACGGCCAGACCGTGGACGGTTTCTGGGAAATCGACGGGCCGGCCTCCTACGGTATTGATGCCATCAGTGATTATGGCTCCGTGACGATTGCCAGCGGGTCGGTCTCCACGCTGGGGGGTGGTGCCCATGGTATCCGGGCCCGCACCGCGGAAGGGGCGATTGATGTGACGGCCGGTGATGTCGTTGTCTCCGGCCTGGGGGCAGACGGTCTCAACCTGGTCAGCGTGAGCGGGGATGTCTCTGCCCTGATCAATGGACATGTCCGTGCCGAACAGGGTGTCGGCATCCGCATCGCGACCGCCGGTGCTGTCGATGTCGAGATCGCCGATGGCGGTCTGGTGGAAAGCGCGGGTGACGGGTTTGCCATCGTCATCGAACCGGGTCTGGTGCCGGATGATCCGATCATTCCGGACGATCCGGATGGTGCTTTCCCGGACTCCCTGTCGGCCTCCAATCTGGGCACGACCTATACGCCGGTCACCTCGGGCTCCAGCCTGACGGTCGCGCAGGGCGGCACGCTGCAGGGCCGGATCCAGCTGACCGATGGTGATGACACACTGTCGATCGCCGGTCGTTTCCTGGCGTCGGGCACGAGTGTGTTCGGCGGCGGTACGGACACGCTGGTCAATACGGGCGAAGTCTTCATCGTGGACGGGGCTGCCGGGTTCGACGGGCTGGAAAGCTTCCAGAACCAGGGCCTGCTCAGCCTTGCCGATGGCGATGCCGGTGACACGATCGACTTCTCCGGGATCAGCTTTGTCGGCGGGACCGGCAGTGTCCTGGCCTTCGACGTGCTGGATGATGGGGCCGGCGGGGTCACCGCGGACAGCATCACCTTCGGCGATGTCAGCGGCAGTACGGAGATCCGGGTGGCGGCCGAGACCGGTCTCACCCTGGACACCACGGTCGGCCTGATCAACTTCACCACGCCGGTGGCGGCGGATGCCTTCACGATCAGCGCGGACACGGCCGATGCCGGCTTCATGCAATGGACGCTGGTGCAGAGCGGCACGGCGCTGACCCTGGCTGCCAATCCGGATGCGGAAGTCTTCGAACTGGCCCAGGCCGGCGGTGTGGTGACCGATGTCTGGCATGTCGGCACCCAGTCCATCCGCCAGCAATCCGCCCTGCTGCGCAGTGTGCAGGAGACACAAGGTGATGGCATGCGTGGCTGGCTGGATGTGTACAGCGGCAGCCGCAATGGCGCGGATGTCGAGCTGAGCACCCGGCATGCGGGTGGCACGGTCAGCCAGACGCTGGCGCGGGACCTGGATGCGTCCGGTGTCTCCGGTGGCCTGGCCTGGCAGCGTGATGCGCTGAATATGGGTCTGGCCCTGGGCTATACCGATGCCAGCGCCCGTTTCACCGGCACCGGCAATACGATGGCGCTGGAGACGGTCAGCTTCGCCGGTTTCGCGGGCTGGCAGAGCGGCGCCTACTACGTCTCCGGTGTTGCCAAGCTCGATACCGGTACCCTGGAAATCGATGTGGCCAGTGCCGGTGAGCGCGGCGAGGTGGATGTCACCACGCTGGGTCTCAATGGTGAGGCCGGGGCCCGCTTCCAGTCCGGCGAAACCTGGTTTGAACCGGCTGTCTCGGTCAGCTGGGTATCGGCCTCGCTGGGGCAGGTGGACTTCAACACCGGCGGTTTCAACCTCGCTGACGGGGACAGCCTGCAGGCGGAAGTCGGCGCGCGCGCTGGTCACGCCTTCAGCGCGGGCCGCTGGACGGTGCGTCCCACGGCCGGCCTCTTCCTGGTGGAGGAGTTCGCCGGGGAGAATGAGGCGGTCTACGTCTCCGGCTCCAGCCAGCTTGACCTGGTCGATGAACCGGCCGGCTCCTATGGCCGCCTGGAACTGGGCGCGTCCTTCGAACTGGACACCGGCCTGGTCCTGAATGTCGGGGGTGAAGCCTTCGACGGTGACCAGTCGGGCGGTTCCATCCGTCTTGGGGGGCTCTTCCGCTTCTAGGCGCCCTCGCTCCGGATTCCCCCCGAGTGCCCCGCCGGAGACCCGTCTCCGGCGGGGTTTCTTTTGGGAAACCGTCGCTCAGCGCTTGGTCAGCCCATCCTGTTCCATGCGCCAGATCAGCAGGTCGATCCGGTCCTGGCCGAAGAAGGGTTCGCCTTTGTAGACCATGGTAGGCACACCCCAGTGCCCGGCGTCTTCCAGAGAGTCTTCATGGGCGCGGATGGCCGCGTCGAGCCGCTCGGCTTCGCTGTCGGCTCGGGCCAGGATGTCGGCCGGGTCCAGACCGGCCTCCCGCAGGGCCGCTTCCAGCACGCCGGCCTCGGTCCAGGCGGTGCCGGACCAGATGCGCTTGGAAATCGCGTAGAGGGCTGCCAGCCCCTTTCCCTGCTCCGAGGCCAGAACCCCGATCCGGGTCAGCCGGTCAATATGCGGCTGGTCATCGGCGGCCTGGTTCTTGGCGTGGTCGAA
This sequence comes from Maricaulis sp., assembly GCA_002694345.1. Lineage (GTDB taxonomy): Bacteria > Pseudomonadota > Alphaproteobacteria > Caulobacterales > Maricaulaceae > Maricaulis. Next base: position 1,481 of record NZLV01000068.1, on the reverse strand, counting down.
CACGACCGGGTCCGGATTGGGAGCGGCGAAATGCACGCCCAGATGCTCGGCCAGGCGGGCGACATCGGTCAGCAGATAGTGCAGCCATTTGGGATGTTCCCGCTGGAAGAAGTCCGGTTGTCGCAAGGCGAGGGGACGCACCGGGTGGACCTCGAATTTGAGGTCATACTCATCCTCCAGCGCAATCAGGCGCGGCAGGGCGAGATAGGAATAGGGGCTGCGAAAGGACCAGTAGAGTTGGGCTGTATGTGTCATGCCAGCGATCTAGCCATGACAAGGCGCAAAAGAAAACGGGCCACCCTAGGGCGGCCCGTTCAAAACTCCGTGCAGGCGGTTGGAGCGCCTAGCCGACCTTGGTGCGCAGATTGTTGAGCTGGTGCGCGACTTCCTGGGTGGCCTGGGTCATCTGGTCGACGGCTTCCTTGCCGCGGGCGACCGATTGGCCGGAACCGCGCACACCGTCGAGGATTTCCTTCACTTCATTGTCCAGCGCCGCAATGCGGGCCGCAATGTCTTCGGTGGCCTTGGCGGTCTGGCCGGCCAGGGCTTTCACTTCGCCCGCCACAACGGCAAAGCCACGGCCGGCTTCACCGGCGCGGGCGGCTTCGATCGTGGCGTTCAGGGCCAGAAGATTGGTCTGGCTGGCAATCGCTTCGATCGTGGAGAGAATGGCATTGATGCGCTGCGAGGCGTCGGTGAGGGCTTCCACACGGCGCTCGAGCACCTGGCTGGATTCCTCGACCTGGTTCATGGCGTCGCGGGCGACCTGGGCCGCTTCGGCACCCTGGGAGGCGCGAGCCGCCGTTTCGCCAACGGCTTCGGCAATCGAATGGTCGTGTGCGGCCGCGTCGGAAGCGGTCATACCGTCGTCGGAATAGGCGTAGGCGTTCATGGTGATGCAGGTCCGGTTCAATGAAGACTGACGGCAGCTTTATCCAGAGATGGTAAACGGATTCCAAAGCGCCGGATTGCGTTCTGAAACCAGTTGCTCTTTTTCATGAGCACTCGTATAAGTTGTATATCAACTTGGGGCGATCAAAGGAGCTTGCTGGATATGGCACGCATTCTCGCCTGGATTGCATGGGGCCTCATTCTGGTGGCCTGTTCGCCCGGTCCCGCCCCGGCGCAAATTCACTGGATCGGCCGGTTTGAAGCCGTCACCGGGGCGCTGTCTTTCACGGTTTCCGATCCGTCTGCACCGGATGATTCGCCCCTGGAAATCCGTCTGGCCGAACTCGATACGCCTGTCCCGGACCAGACAAGGGCGGTACTGGGCGATCGTCTGTCAGGGCACCGGGTCGGAGTGGCGCAGGGTGAGGGGTCGGCTGATCGATATGGCCGCCGTCTGGCCCATGTCTACCTGCTCCCGGACGATGCCCCTTCCGAGGTCGAACCGGTCTGGCTCCAGGCCTGGCTGGTGGAGGCGGGCGCCGCGCGGGTGCTCTCCCATGCTGACAACCGGATTGAAACGACCCGCCTTC
>NZLV01000067.1 GCA_002694345.1 Maricaulis sp. | reverse complement strand
CGAGGTGAAGGTCGATATAGAGCATCGCCGGGGTCTCCGGCGTCTCGGCCTTCACCAGGTGCGCATCCCACAGTTTCTCAAACAGGGAGCGTGGCGCGGGACGTGAGTCCTCAGGCGACATGCTGGACCTCCATCGCATTGTCGGACACCGGCTGCAGCCAGTTCCAGCGGTCCTGCGTCTCACCGGAGAACAGGCCGAAGAAGCGTTCCTGCATCTTCTCGGCGATCGGGCCGCGGCCGCCGCAGCGCACGACATGGCCGTCGACCGAGCGGACCGGCGTGATTTCCGCGGCGGTACCGGTGAAGAAGATCTCGTCGGCGACATAGAGGCTTTCGCGCGACAGGGTCTGTTCGCGCACGTCATAGCCTTCCGCTTCGGCCAGCTTGATCACCGAGTCGCGGGTCAGGCCGGACAGGATGGAGGCGGAGGTCGGGGGCGTGCGGATGACCCCGTCGGAGACGACGAAGATATTCTCGCCGGCGCCTTCGGAGACCAGGCCGTTCACGTCCAGGCCGATGCCTTCATCAAAGCCGCGCGAGTGCGCTTCATGGCTGATCAGCACGGAGGACAGGTAATTGCCGCCGGCCTTGGCGCCGGTCGGGATCGTGTTCGGCGCCGCGCGGTTCCAGCTGGAAATGCAGCAATTCACGCCCTTGGCCAGCGCGTCTTCGCCCAGATAGGCGCCCCAGGGGAAGGCGGCGATATTGACGTCAACGGAAGTGTCCTTGCCCGGCAGGACCCCGATCCCGCCATAGCCGAAGAAGGCGATCGGGCGGATATAGGCGTCCTTGAGATGGTTGGAGCGGATCACCATGCGGCAGGCCGCCTCCACCTCTTCCTGGGTGTAGGGAATGGGCATGTGATAGACGCGGGCACTGTCGAACAGGCGCCGGATATGGTCGGACAGGCGGAAGATCGCCGGACCATTGGGCGTGTTGTAGCACCGGATGCCTTCGAAGACAGAGGTGCCGTAGTGCAGGGCGTGGCTCAAGACATGGGTCTGTGCCTCATGCCAGTCGATCAGCTCGCCATTGCGCCAGATGAAATCGGTTTCCTGAATAGCCATGATGGGTGTCCTGGTCAGACGGCCTGAGCCGCTTGGGTGTTCTGGGAATCGGCTTTGGCCTTGGCCTCGCCACGATCAAGAGTAAACAGAAGGGCGTCGATCGCCGCGGTCACGATATCAGGTCCGCGGGCCCGACCGGTAAACCGGCGGCCATCGATCTCCACTTCGATGTCAGCGACGAATTCACGCTGGCCCTCATGGGTGCGCAGACGCGTTTCCAGGCTGATGACATCGGTCTGATAGCCGGTGATCCGCTCCACCGCTGCGAAGGCGGCGGCCACGGGGCCATCGCCGGAGGCAATGTCGGAGATGCGGCCCCGGGTGGGGTGTTCCAGCTCGACGCGGGCAAACTGCTTGGGTTTGCGGCCGGCCGTGGTGCGCAGCTCCGTGCGCAACACCGTCCATTGCGAGCCGGAGGCGGAATAACCCTCCATGATCGCGGTCAGATCGGCATCATTGATCTCGCCATGCTCATCGGCGGCGGCCTTGAACTGGGTGAAGATACGGCTCAGCTCGTCCGGTCCGGGCGTGTAGCCCAGCTGGTTCAGGCGTTGCGCCAGGGCGTGCTTGCCCGAATGCTTGCCCAGCACCAGGGACGAGCCCGGCGCGCCGACGCTTTCCGGGGTCATGATCTCATAGGTGCGACGGTCGGCCAGCATGCCGTGCTGGTGAATGCCGGCTTCATGCGCAAAGGCATTCTTGCCGACAATCGCCTTGTTCGGGGCCACCGCGGCACCGGTGATGCGGGACAGGCGCTGGCTGGCCGGCCAGATCTCGCTGGACTGGGCGTGGCTGATCGCCGGGAAGATATCGGCCCGCACCTGCAGGGCCATGATGATCTCTTCCATCGAACAATTGCCGGCGCGTTCGCCGATCCCGTTCAGGGCGCATTCCACCTGGCGGGCGCCGGCTTTGACGGCGGCCAGGGAATTGGCCACGGCCAGACCCAGATCATCATGGCAGTGCGCCGAGAAGATGACATGGTCCGGGCGCTCGACCTCTTCCACCAGCATCTTGAAGACGCGGTAGATCTCGTCCGGTTCGGAATAGCCGACCGTGTCCGGGACATTCAGCACGTCGGCACCATTGGCCGCCGCGCAGGACAGGGCTTCCACCAGGAATTCCGGCTCGGTGCGCAGGGCGTCCTCGGCCGAAAATTCGATTTCGTCGAAATGGTCGGCGGCATGTTTCAGCGTCCGCTCGATCGTCATCAGGACTTCGTGGCGCGACATTTTCAGCTTGGCTTCCCGGTGGATCGGGCTGGTCGCCAGGAAGATGTGGGCGCGCTTGCGCTGGGCCGGCTCCAGGGCATAGGCCGCCGCGTCGATATCCTTCTCATTGGCGCGGGCCAGCGAGCAGATGGTCGGGCCGCGCACTTCCTCGGCGATCCGGCGGATGGCTTCCGCATCGCCCGGGGAGGCGGCCGCAAAACCGGCCTCCATCGTGTCGACACGGATGGCGGCCAGCAAATGGGCCATTTCCAGCTTTTCGCCGGGCGACATGGAGAAGCCCGGAGCCTGTTCACCATCGCGCAGCGTGGTGTCGAAAATCCGCAGACGGTCCGGCTGCGGTGTGGTGATCGGGGTCAGTTTCGGGGCGGACATGCCGGACTCCATTGATGGGGGGCATGCGCAGCCTGGGCGGCCGCGGCAATCTGGGGCGTGAAGACGGCGCGGACATCGAACAGCCGGCCGATCTGGCGCGACAGGATATCCGGATTGCGCACGCCATCCCGCGCACTCAGGCGCATGGTGATCGTGGCAAAACCGTCCCGGGCTTCGCTTTTCTCGAACGTGGCGATGGTGAAACCGCGACGTTCGACAAGGCCGATGAGACGCATCAGGGCGCCTTCGGTTTCGGCGAGTTCAACGCAAAGGGTGTCGAACATGTCTCAGTCCTCCATCATGTCGGCATTGGATGCGCCTGGCGGCACCAGCGGCCAGACATTCTCGCGCGGATCGATCAGCACATGGGCCAGGATCGGGCCGCGGGAATTGAGCAGGCGCTCGATGGCACCGGGCACTTCCTCACGGCTGTGAACCGTGAAGGCCTCGATACCGAAAGCGTGCGCCACTTCGGCGAAGTCGGGATTGTCGTACAGATCAATCTCCGAGAAATTCTGGTCGAAGAAATATTCCTGCCACTGGCGCACCAGGCCCAGCGAGGCATTGTCCAGCAGCAGGATGCGGATCGGCACGCCATAGCGGCGAGCCGTCGCCAGCTCCTGGATATTCATCATGATCGAGCCATCGCCCGTGATGGTGACGACCTTGCTGTCGGGACGCTCCATTGCGGCGCCGATCCCGGCGGGCAGGCCATAGCCCATCGCGCCCAGGCCGGCAGAGGTCAAATGGGCTTCCGGGCGGGCGAAGCGGCAATGCTGCGCCACCCACATCTGGTGCTGGCCGACATCGCAGGCGGCGACGAAATCATCGCCGGCGGCTTCGGACAATTGCTTCAGCATGGCCGGTGCGTAAACGCCATTGCCCGGCGCGTCATAGCGGAATTCGTGACGCGCCTTGCGGTCGCGGCATTCCGCGCGCCATTCGGGAATGTCCAGATAGCCCGGATCCATGCGGTTCAGCGCGTCGGCAATGTCCCCAGCGATGGCGACATCGGCATTGCGCAGCTTGCCGATCTCGGCGCTGTCCAGATCCATGTGGATGATGCGGGCGCCCTTGGCGAAACTGTCCAGCCGGCCGGTGGCGCGGTCGTCGAAACGCGCGCCACAGCACACCAGCAGATCGCATTCATCCACGGCAACATTGGCGGCGCGGCCGCCATGCATGCCCAGCATGCCCAGATAGTCCGGCGCGTCCGGATGCGGACAGCCCAGGCCTTTCAGCGTGGCCACGGACGGAATGCCGGTGCGGTCCATGAAGGCGCGCACGGCATCGACCGCCTGGCCCAGGGCCACGCCGCCGCCGATATACAGGACCGGACGCTTGGATTGGGACAGCAGGGCTGTCGCCGCGTCGATATCAGACTGATCGGCGCGGGACGGCCCTGCTGTGGGCCGAGGTACTGGGGGTAAGGTGGGGTACACCTCGGCTTGGAGGATATCCTTCGGCATGTCGATCAGGACCGGACCCGGCCGGCCGGATTCGGCAATGTCGAAGGCTTCGGCGATCAGTTCCGGGATGCGCTCGGCATCGCGGATGATGATCGAGTGTTTCACGACAGGCATGGACATGCCGAACACGTCCACTTCCTGGAAGGCGTCCGTGCCCATCAGGCCCGACGGAACCTGGCCCGTCAGGATGATCATCGGGACACTGTCCATGTAGGCATTGGCGATGCCGGTCAGCAGATTGGTCGCGCCGGGACCCGACGTGGCCATGCAGACACCGGCCTTGCCGGTCAGGCGGGCCTGGGCATCGGCAGCAAAGGCCGCCGCCTGCTCATGGCGCACCAGGATGTGTTTCAGCGAAGAGCCGGTCAGCGCGTCATAGACGGGCATGATGGCCCCGCCCGGATAGCCGAATACCCGCTCCACACCCAGGGCTTCCAGGGTGCGGACTACCGCGTGCGCCCCGGTCTTCTTGGGCTGGGCGGCGGCCGACGGGGCGTCGGTATGGGGATCGGTGACGGGCAGGGCGGTCATGATACGCTCGGGTCTTTACTGGTTGGCGCCGGGCTGCAGCCACGGCATGTCGGCGCGCAGGGCGGCACCGGTTTTTTCGATCGGATGTTCCAGATCCTTGCGCAGCAGGGCCTGGTATTGCGGCTTGCCGGCCTGGTTCTCGGTGATCCAGTCGCGGGCAAACGTGCCGTCCTGGATGTCCTTCAGGACTTCGCGCATGCGGGCCTTGGTCTCGTCATTGATGACGCGCGGACCGGAGCGCAGATCGCCATAGATGGCGGTTTCCGAGATGAACTCGTGCATCTTCGCCATGCCGCCCTCATAGAGCAGGTCGACGATCAGCTTGAGCTCGTGCAGGCATTCGAAATAGGCGACTTCCGGCTGGTAGCCGGCTTCCACCAGCGTCTCGAAACCGGCCTGGACCAGCTCGGTGGCACCGCCGCACAGCACGGCCTGCTCGCCGAACAAATCGGTCTCGGTTTCCTCGGCAAAATTGGTCTCGATCACGCCGGCCGTCGCGCCGCCGATGCAGGCGGTATAGCTCAGCGCCATTTCGCGGGCCGTGCCGCTGGCATCCTGGTGGATGGCGAACAGGCACGGCACGCCGCGGCCGATTTCGTATTCGCGGCGGACCAGATCACCCGGACCTTTCGGGGCGACCAGGATGACATTGATATTGTCGGCCGGATTCACGCGGCCGAAATGCACCGAGAAGCCGTGGGCGAACAGGACGGTGTCGCCGGCATCCAGGTTCGGCGCGACCATCTCGCGATAGACTTCCTCATGGGACATGTCCGGCGTCAGGATGGCGATCAGATGGGCCGCCTTGGTGGCCTCTTCCGGGGTCGCCGTTTTCAGGCCGTCGGCCTGGGCTTTCTTTTCACCGGCTCCGCCCGGACGCACGCCGACGATCACGTCGCAGCCGCTATCCTTCAGATTCATGGCGTGGGCGCGGCCCTGGCTGCCGTAGCCGATCACCGCAATCGGTTTGGACTTGAAAGCGGTGGTGTCGACCTCAAAGGCAGCGCGCTTGGGGGCCGGGGTGGATGCAGACGCGGTCATGCGTTGATCTCCTGCTTGGATGCTTGTGTATCGGATGAAGACGGGGCGGCCGGGGCCGGAGCCTCGGTCGGAATGGTGACGGCACCGCGCGAGGCCGAAGAGACCAGGGCGGCATATTTGGCGAACACGCCGCCGACGGATTTCGGTTCCGGGCGGACCCAGTTGGCGCGGCGTGCGGACAGGTCGGCCTCGACATCAATGCGGCGGGCCGCCACGTCGATGCGGATCATGTCGCCTTCCTCGATCAGGCCGATCGGACCGCCGGCAGCCGCTTCCGGGCTGACATGGCCGATCACGAAACCCTTGGAGGCGCCGGAAAAACGGCCATCGGTGATCAGGGCGACATCCTCGGACAGGCCCTGGCCGACCAGGGCGGCGGTGACGCCCAGCATTTCGCGCATGCCGGGGCCGCCCTTGGGGCCCTCATTGCGGATGATGACGACATCGCCGGCCTTGATCTTGTTGGCCTCGATCTCGGCAAAGGCCGCCTCTTCGCTTTCGAAGACGCGGGCCGGGCCGGAGAACGCCGTGCGCGAATGGCCGGACAGTTTCAGCGCCGCGCCTTCCGGGGCCAGATCGCCGTACAGGATGCGGAAGCCGCCATCCGGCTTCACCGGGTTGTCGACGGAATAGATGACACGCTGGTTCTTGGATTCGACCGCGTCCGCGGCTTCCTCGAACAGGGAGCGGCCGGTGACGGTCGGCGTGTCGGTCAGCAGGCCGGCCGCGGCCAGGCGCTGGGTGAACAGGCGTGTGCCGCCGGCCAGGAACATGTGGTGGGCCAGGAAACGGCCGCCCGGCTTCAGGTCGGTGATCACCGGAGCCGTTGCCGAAACCTCGTCGAAAATGTCGATGGAGAAGGGCTCGCCCGCCTCGGCTGCGATGGCAGCCAGGTGCAGGATGGCATTTGTCGAACCGCCCGAGGCCGAGGCCGCGATCGCCGCATTGCGCAGCGAGGCCTGGCTCACATACTGGCGCGGACGGATGCCCGCCTTGGCCAGTTCCACGGCCAGCGTGCCGCAGCGGGCCGCTGCCGCCGGCTTGTCCGGGTGCGGGGCCGGGATGTCGTTGACGCCCATCGGCGAAAAGCCCATCACGGACAGGATGGTGGCCATCGTGTTGGCCGTGAACTGGCCGCCACAAGCGCCGGCGCCGGGGCAGGCGGCCTTCTCGACATCCTTCAGGCCCTGATCGTCCAGCGTGCCGGCCGCATGGGCCCCGACCGCCTCGAACACGTCCTGGATGGACAAGTCCTTGTCGCCCAGGCGGCCCGGCATGATCGTGCCGCCATACAGGATGCAGCCCGGCACATCCATGCGGGCCAGCGCCATGGCGGCGGCCGGAATGGTCTTGTCACAGCCGACCAGGATGACGACGCCATCCAGGCAATGGCCACGCGTGGCCAGCTCGATCGAGTCGGCGATCACTTCGCGGGAGATCAGCGAGGCGCGCATGCCTTCCGACCCCATCGAGATGCCGTCAGACACGACCACCGTGTTGAAGTCGACCGGGTGGCCTCCGGCCTCCCGCACGGCGTCGCGCACCGGATGCGCCAGATCCGCCAGGTGCATGTTGCACGGCGTCACCGTCGTCCAGGTGTTGATCACGCCGATCATCGGCTTGTCGAAGTCTGCGTCTTCCATGCCGGTTGCACGCAACATGGCCCGGGCCGCGGCGCGAGCCGGACCCTGGGTAATGGCGTCAGAGATTTTCTTCGGTGTGTCGGTCATCAAGATTTCCGTGGAGGCAAAACGAAAAACCCCGCTCCTGTCAGGGAGCGGGGCTTTTTCGTGTCTGCCTGGACGTTCGGTCCTTTTTGGCAGGCGCTTACGCCACTCCCGTTATGGAGCTGGTAATAAGAAGTACGAGTACGAGAAGAAGGAGGCCGAGCTCGAGCACCCGCACGCCCTTCGGGGCGGCGGCCGGCGTGGCCAGCAGGGTGATCGCGTTGGTCGGCATGACGGTGTGTCCGTGTTCCTATTGCGCTGCAACGTGACTGGAGATGGTAAAGATTGCAACCCCCGTTTTGGAAAATTACTGCAGCGGGGGTGCATTAAGTGAATTTCGGGGCAAAATTCCACCTCAAGGGAGCGCTTTGAGCATGCTTATTCCAGAGCCCGTTTTTTGCGGGGTCGAACCTGTCACGGCAAAGAGGGGCAGATGAGCCTGATCCGGGTCTTCTGGCTGGTCGCTG
>NZLV01000066.1 GCA_002694345.1 Maricaulis sp. | reverse complement strand
TCGCCGGGAAAACCGCGCAGATAATTGATCCCCGCCACACCGGCACCGAAATCATCGAGGCAGACCGTATGGCCGCGCTCGCGGATCTTGGCGATGACATTGCTGGCTGCCTTGAGATTCTGGATGCTGGCTGTTTCGGTCAGCTCGAAAATCAGGCGCGAGCGGTCGATCTTGAGATCGGCCAGCAGGGCGAGAAACTTCTTGGCCCAATTCGTATTGGTCAGCGATTTGCCGGACAGGTTCACGGCCAGGGCCGGGCGGTCATAGTCTTCGCGCAGGAAGCTGGCCGCGATCTCGGTCATTGCATAGTCGATCTCGTAGATCAGGCCGGTGCTTTCGGCAAAGCCGACGCTCTCCTGCACCGGGCGACCGCCGGGCAGGCGCAGCAGGAGCTCGTAATGGTGGACCTTGCCCGTCTCCAGTTCGACGACCGGCTGGGCATGCGGTTCGACGACCCGGCCGGCAATCGTTGTGCGCAATTCGGTCATGCGCGACTTGGTTTCCTGCATCAGCTTCGACGCGGCGGCCTGCAGGGAAATGAGGTCCAGAGCCTCGCCGGATTCTGCGGCGGTATTGATGGCATGCAGGAAGGCCTGAACCGTGGTCTCCGGATCCAGCTCCGGCGCGTCACAGACCGAGGACAGGTGAGCGTTGACTTCGTCGAGGTCGAACGCATTCAGGATTTCCCGGACTTCCTGTTTCAGGGCCTCTGCATCCATGGATTGGGGATGGATGAGAGCGGTGCGATGGGAGTCGATCGGGCGGGCGACGCCGTCCTCGCCGACCGCGATCAGGCAACTGGCCGCGATGGCCTGGTGCAGGCGTTCGGCGTCTTCCGGGCCGAGCAGGCGATCGCAATCTTCCTCGCAGGACAGGGTCAGGAGCGACATGGAGAGCGGGGTCTGGTTTTCGCGGGCTTCGCGGATCGCTTCCATGGCGCTGCGCTCGAAGGCCTGCGGGTCGATCTCTTCCGGCGCATCCATGGCATCGAAGGACAGGGACCAACGGACCCGGTCGGAATCCTCCAGCACCCAGCCACTGAGCAGGGCGCGGCGCCCTTTGACCGCAACATTGGCCGGACCGATCCGACGGTTGGGGCGAAGGCGGCGCAGGAAGGCGCGCAGGACCGGGCGCGAGGTCTGGTCGAGCCGGGCCTCCAGCGTGTCGGGCTGCGAAGCCGGGGCGTCGGGGAGGGCGGCGGTGGCGCCGGCGGCGAAGGTGATCACGCCGGACGCGTCGGTTTCGACGAGGATGTCGGATGCCGCAAAGGCAAAGGACAGGAAACGGTTACGCTGTTCTACGAGGGGCATGCAAACATCCGGAAGTCGGGGCACAGACCGAACAGTTTCCTCAGCATTCCTTATGGGCTGATTAAAGTTTTACCGAATTGTTCAGGCCGCTTGCTGGGAATTGCTGCCATGCTTTCCGGAAGGTTTCGTATTGACCTGTTTGAGGATGTCCGCGGCGGTCCGGCTGAGCTCGGCGACGGCCGGTGAGACATCGGCATCCTCGCGGGCGAGCTCGACCAGGGTTTCGGCCACGGCCAGAAGGCTGGGCGCATTCGCCATCAGCCGCGCCTGGGCCTCGATCCGGTTCGGGTCGCGGTCATACTCGGCTGCCGGCACACGCCAGCCGCCCCAATCCATGCTTTCGGTCACGATCACCGGGAAGGTCCCGGGGAAGGGATGGCGGGCGCATTCCTCGGCGGATTGCCATTTATTCTTGGCCCGCAGGACCCGCCAATGGCCGGCATCCAGGCTTTCCACCTGTTCCGTGGCCAGCTCGTCGGCGGTGAAATCCCGGCCCAGGCCGCAATCATAGAAGACCCGGACCGGCTCTTCGACATCCTTCACCCATTGCGGTTTGACCTGTTCGATCAGCGCCCAGGTGCCCACCGGATAGACATAGACCCGCTGGTGCTTGTGATAGATCGCCTTTGCCATGACCGTGCCTCCCTCTTCGCGAGGATAAGAACAGGCCCGGGTTGAAACCGCGTGAACACGATCAGTCCAATTTGAGCGAAGACACTTTGCGTGCTTGGCCTGACGCCACGCCCGCGCTATGTCGCGCAGCATGACGACACCCGCCCAACCCGACCGCCGCCTTTCGGTGGCGCCCATGATGGACTGGACCGACCGGCATTGCCGGGCGTTCCATCGTGTCCTGACGCGGCAGACGCTTCTCTATACCGAGATGGCGGTCGACAAGGCGGTGATCCATGGTGATCGCGACAAGCTGATCGGGTTCGAGGCCGCCGAACATCCCGTCGCCATCCAGCTGGGCGGTTCCGATCCGGCGGACCTGGCAGAAGCCAGCCGGATTGCCGAAGGCTATGGCTATCACGAGATCAACCTGAATGTCGGTTGCCCGTCCGACCGCGTCCAGTCGGGCCGGTTCGGGGCCTGTCTGATGCAGGAACCGCAACTGGTCGCCGATTGCGTGGCGGCCATGCAGGCGGCGGTCTCGGTGCCGGTCACGGTGAAATGCCGGATCGGTGTGGATGACCAGGAGCCGGAAGAGGCGCTCTTCACCCTGATCGACACGGTCCGCCAGACCGGAGTGACGAGCTTTGCCGTCCATGCCCGCAAGGCCTGGCTGAAAGGTCTGAGCCCGAAGGAAAACCGGTCCATCCCGCCGCTGGACTATGATCTGGTGCGCCGCCTCAAGGCCGAGCGCCCGGCGCTGGAGATCATTCTCAATGGCGGTCTGGAAACGCTCGACCAGGGTCTGGCCGAGACGGAAAGCCTGGACGGGATGATGATCGGCCGCGCCGCCTATCACACGCCCTTCATCCTGGCCGAGGCCGACAGCCGCGTGTTCGGCGCGGCTGGCGATCCCTTCACCAGCCGTGTCGAAGTGGTGGAAGCCTACAAACCCTATCTGGCGCGCCGTCTGGAAGAAGGCTCGCGCCTGCACGACATGACCCGGCACATGCTGGGCCTGTTCACCGGCGAGCCCGGTGCGCGCATGTGGCGCCGGATCCTGTCCGAGAAGGCCCCCAAGCGGGGTGCCGGGCTGGATGTTGTTGACGAGGCCCTGGCGGCCGTAACCCGGCGGGATGAGGCCGCGTAAGACATGACCGATATCGTGATCCTGGTCCTGGCCATGGCGGCCACGGGCGCCTTTGCCGGCCTGATTGCCGGCCTGTTCGGCATTGGCGGCGGCATCGTGATGGTGCCGGCCATGTATTACGCCTTCCAATTCCTGGGCTATGACGATCCGCGCATCATGCAGATCGCCGTCGGCACCTCGCTGGCCGTGATCATCGCGACCTCGCTGCGCAGCGTGAATGCCCATGCCAAGCGCGGTGCGGTGGATTTCGACGTGCTCAAGGGCTGGGCGCTCTGGATCATCATCGGCACGCTGATCGGCTCGCGGATCGCGCATTTGATCCCGGGCTATATCCTCACCGGCATTTTCGGCGGCATGGCCATCCTGCTGTCGGCGCAATTCTTCTTCGGCCGGCCCGACTGGACCCTGGCGGATGACATGCCGTCCGGTCCGCTGCGCTGGCTGCTCGGCGGGATCATCGGCATCCTGTCGGCCCTGATGGGGATTGGCGGCGGTGTCATGGGCGTGACCCTGATGACGCTGTGCGGCAAGCCGATCCACCGGGCGGTGGCTACGGCGGCCGGGTTCGGCGTTGCGATCGGCGCGCCGGGCGCGATCGGGTTCATCATCAATGGCTGGGGACAGGATGCCGTACCCTTCTCGTTGGGCTATGTGAACCTGCCGGGCTTTGCCCTGCTGGCCGGCTCGGCCTTCTTTGTCGCCCCGCTGGGCGCGAAACTGGCGCACGCCCTGCCGGAGCGCACGCTGAAGCGCTTCTTCGCCGTGGGTCTGGTGATTGTCGGCTGTCTGCTTGTGCGTGAGGCGATCGCGGCTGCCTAGCGCCGCAGGATCAGCCGGTCATCGCGGATTTCCAGCCCGTCGAACTGGTTCAGGACCGACATGCCCAGCAGGGAGCGTCCGCCTCCCTCGATGACGACGGCCTGGACATTCTCGAACCGGTGTCCGGCGAGATCGAGGACCGGAATGCTGACCGGTGCCGCCATGGCCTGCCCGGCAGCGGTCTGGACCGGCAGGATGAATTGCAGGTTTTGCGTTCGGATACCCACGGCGCGCGCATCCACCAGATCGAGCGCCACCATGGACGCGCCGGTATCGACCAGGAAGGTGATCGTGCCGCCATTCACCCGGGCGTCGATATAGTAGTGGCCGTCCGGGCTGCGGTTGAGCACGATGGTGCCGGCCTGCGCAATGACCGCGATCTCGCGTTCGCTGTCCGGCGTGTTGGCCCACAGGCGTTGCCGCTGCCAGTCATCATAATCGCGATCGATGAAGGCAATCGCGAGGAAGGCGGCCCCCACGCTGACCCATGAGGCGAGATTGCGCCGGGCGAGGTCGCGGCCGGCAATGGCGGTGGCGATGAAGCCGATGGTCAAGAGCAGGCCGGCCATCGACCCCATGATCAGCCGGATCGGCGCATTCTGACTGTCCTCGAAGGGCCAGGCCAGCAGTCGCAGGACCAGAAAGGCGATCCCGAAGGCGACCAGGGCCAGGGCAGACTGGGTGGCGAGGCGGCGCAGCATGTCAGGCCTTCTTCGCTTCGCGATAGGCGTCTTCTCGACCGGGCAGGGCGGCCATGATGGCGGCGCGCTCATCGTCGGAATACTTGGTCCAGCGGCCCAATTCCTCCATCGTGCGGAAACACCCGACACAGACGCCGGCCTTCGGGTCGACGAAACAGACCTGTACGCAGGGCGTCTTGATGGAGTTGCGGCTCATGCGGTGCAGCATTTCCTGCCCGCCGCATTGAGGCAAGTGCTTGCGACCGTGGGGGCAGGCGGAATAAGGTCCCGCTTTCCGGTGACTGGGGACTTCCATGGACGATCTTCTGCTGCAGGCCCGCAGCTTCGTGGGCCTTTTTGCGCTTGCAGGCATTGCCTGGCTTCTCAGCCCGAAAAAGAAATTCCCCATCTTCCTGTTTGCCGGTGCCGTCGGCCTGCAATTGCTGATCGCCTGGCTGCTCTACGCCCTGCCGCCCTTCCGTGCCTTCCTGGCTTCGCTGACCGGGGTCGTCGCGGTGCTGCAGGAGGTGACCAATGAGGGCGCGCAATTCGTGTTCGGCTATCTGGCCGGCAGTGAAGCGCCCTGGGTCACCGATCCGGCGGGAGGCTCCGGCTTCCTCTTCGCCTTCCAGGCCCTGCCCATGGTCATTGTCCTGTCCGCCCTGTCAGCCCTGTTGTGGCGCTGGCGGATTCTGGAAGTTCTGGTTCGCGGCTTCGCCTATGCCTTCCAGCGCCTCTTGAACCTGTCCGGTTCGGCCAGCCTGGGCGCCGCCGCCAATATCTTCCTGGGCATGACGGAAAGCCCGGTCCTGATCCGGCCGCGCCTGCCGGACATGACCCGTTCCGACCTCTTCCTGATCATGACGGTGGGCTTCTCCACGGTCGCCGGTTCGGTGATGGCGCTCTATGTCAGCCAGTTGTCCAGCGTGCTCGAAGGCGCCGCGGGCCATATCTTCACGGCCTCGCTGATCTCGGTGCCCGCCGCCGTCCTCCTGTCTCGCATCATGATGCCGGCAGAACCGCAGGGCGAGCAGCACCGGCTGAAAGAGAAAGTCCCGACCCAGATCTATCACTCGTCCATGGACGCGCTGACCACGGGCGTGTCGGACGGGATCCGGCTCTATTTCAACATCATCTTCATGCTGCTGGTCTTCACCTCGCTGGTCGCGCTGGTGAATGTGCTTCTGGGTCTCTTCCCGGACGTGTTCGGCGGACCGCTGACGGCTGACCGCATCCTGGGCTGGCTGTTCGCCCCGATCGTCTGGCTGGCCGGCATTCCCTGGTCGGAAGCCACCACGGCTGGTTCGATCATGGGGCTCAAAACGGCGCTCAACGAAGTCTATGCCTATGACCAGCTCGCCCAGACCGGCGATGCGCTGTCGGACCGTTCGCGCCTGATCATGACCTATGCCGTGTGCGGTTTTGCGAACTTCTCCTCGGTCGGCATCCTGACCGGCGGCCTGGTCGCCATCGCCCCATCGCGCCGCGAAGACATCCTTCAGCTGGCGCCCCGCGCGCTGATCTCCGGCACGCTGGCGACCCTGATGACGGGCGCCGCGGTCGGCGCGCTGCCGCAGAGCCTGTTCGGGTAAATTTGTTGCAGCCATTTCAAATGCATGTCTAAATTGCAGAAATGCATTTTGGGGGTAGAGAGATGCGTGCTTTTGGAATTGTAGTGTTGTTGGCAATTTTTTCTGCGGGCTGCACCGCCAGCGTACAATATGCTGGCCGACCACAGTTGATCTCTAGTGAGTTGGTCGCAAATAGAAACTACGAGATTGATCAACGTCAGCAGGCTTATGTCGGAGAGCCAATGATTCGTGTGCAGGAATTTCGGGTTGACCGCTACACTGGGTCGGAAGTCGAAATTTCAAACGGATTCTCGATCAATGGGCCGGGGCTAAATTATCAATACGCTGAGGGGCAAAATTTCCCTTACGGTGGCCGCACGCATTTGTATGATCAAGACATGCACTTTTTTAGGATGGGTACACTGGGAGTCGTGTTCGATGAAGCAGGGCGCGTCCAAGACAAAGTACTGAACTTGGCTTCTTATGGCCCCCCAGTTTTCCTTATCTACACGTTCCAAACGGATTCACAGTCAGGTGATGTTGGCCTGATCGAGTCAGAGCGCAGAAATGTCGCCGCAGATGGGCAAAACTTTGAAATCATATACTCGGGTATGGGTAGCGGCTCGATCCGGTTGAACTATCGAGAGTTTACCAACAACGATATGGCGAGGCAGGCTTTCTTCCAAGAGCTGTCCTACCCGGTGGGT
>NZLV01000065.1 GCA_002694345.1 Maricaulis sp. | reverse complement strand
TGGTTCGCGCCGAGACCGGCGGCCGTGTTGCCGAGGCGGCCATTCTGGAGGGCAGCACGGTTGCCGCCGGGGACATCCTGTGCCGTCTGGACGTGGACGCCCGCGCCGCCGCTGTGGAACAGGCCGAGGCCGATCTGCGCGCCCGCCAGCTGGACTATGACGCCGCCCGCGAACTGGCCCAGCGGGGTCACCGCTCTACCAACCAAGTCGCCGCCGCCGAGGCGGCCCGGGATGCGGCCCGCGCCCGGCTCCAGGCCGCTCGCGAGGAGCTGGCCAACATCAATCTGCGCGCGCCTTTCGATGGCATTTTCGACGGCCGTGTCGCGGAAGTCGGGGATTTCCTGCGCGCCGGCGATCCATGCGGCACCGTGGTCGAGATGAACCCGATCCTGGTGGTCGCGGAAGTATCCGAGCGCAATGTCTCTGCCCTGGAACCCGGCATGAGCGGTCACATCCGCCTGGTCACCGGTCAGCAGGTCGATGGCCAGGTCCGCTTTGTCGAACGCCGCGCCGACCCGGCCACCCGCACCTTCCGCGTGGAAGTGGAAGTGCCCAATCCGGACACGACAATCCGCTCCGGCGTGACCGCAGAAATCCGCCTGCAATTGCCGGAACGCCCGGCCCACCGGGTGCCGGCCTCCATCCTCGCGCTCGACGCCAATGGCGAGCTGGGCATCCGGATCGTCGAAGCGGACCAGCATGTCCGCTTTGTGCCCATCGAGCTGCTCAGCGATGATGGCGAGCAGGTCTGGGTCGCCGGCCTTCCGGAAACCGCCGACATCATTGTTCTGGGCCAGGAATTCGTGGCAGACGGTGTCGAAGTCCGGGTCGCCCGGGAGGGAGATGCCCGGTGACGGGAATCGTCGATTTTGCCATCGGCCGGGCCCGTATGGTGCTCGCCATTTTCGTGTGTGCTCTCGCCGCCGGCCTGATGTCCTTCCTGACGCTGCCGCGTGAGGCGGATCCGGATATTCCCTTCCCCTTCGTCATCGTCGTGGTGCCGCTGGACGGGATTTCCCCGGAAGACGCCGAACGCCTGATCGTGCGCCCGGTCGAGACCGAGATGCGGTCCATTGACGGCCTGGTCCAGCTCGATGGCGCAGCCCTGTTGGGCGCGGGCCAGATGGTCGCCGAATTCGGTGTCCCCTTCGATGCTGACCAATCCGTCCTGGATGTCCGCGAAGCCGTCGACATGGCGCGCCGTGAATTTCCCGAAGATGCCCGCGAGCCGGTGATCCAGGAATTCAATTCCGGCCTCGCCCCGACGATTGCCGTGCAGGTCTATGGCGAAGCCCCGGAACGGGCGCTGTATCGCATTGCCCGTGACCTGGAAGAAGAGATCGAGGCCCTGCCGCAGATCCTTCAGGTCGATGTCCAGGGCATTCGCGAGGAAGTGCTGGAAATCGTCATCGACCCCACCCTGCTGGAAACCTATGGCGTCACCTACAACCAGCTCTTCTCGGCCGTCCAATCCAATAACCGGCTGATCGCGGCCGGCTCGCTGGATAGCGGCGAAGCGCGTTTCCAGGTGAAGGTCCCCGGCCTGTTCGAGAGCGAGGAAGATGCCTTCAACCTGCCGCTGACGCGCTCCGGCGATACCGTCGTCACCCTGCAGGACGTCGCCACGGTCCGCCGCACCTTCAAGGATGCGGACAGTTTCTCGCGCTACAACGGATCGCCTGCCTTCACGCTCCAGGTCGTGCGCCGCTCCGGCGAAAACATCATGGAGACCAGTGAGGCCGTGCGGGCCCTGACGGCCGACGTCGCCCAGCGCTGGCCGGAAACCGTGCGCTATGATTTCAGCCTCGACCTGTCGACCTATGTCCGCGACAGCCTGCAAAGCCTGACCTCCTCGATCATGCTGGCCATCGTGCTGGTCCTGATCATCGTGGTGGCCGCCCTGGGACTGCGCTCGGCCCTCCTGGTCGGGCTGGCCATTCCGTCCAGCTTCCTCTTCTCCTTCCTCCTGCTGAGTATTTACGGCCTGACCGTCAATTTCATGGTCATGTTCGCCATGGTGCTCGCCGTCGGCCTTCTCGTCGACGGGGCCATCGTCGTTGTGGAGTATGCCGACCGGAAACTGGCCGAAGGCGAAACCCGGCGCCAAGCCTACGCCAGTGCCGGCAAACGGATGTTCTGGCCGATCGTGTCCTCGACAGCGACCACGCTGGCCGCCTTCATCCCCTTCCTGTTCTGGGATTCCATCCCGGGCCAATACATGGCCTTCCTGCCGCTGACCCTGATCTTCGTGCTCAGCTCAGCCCTGGTCATGGCCCTGATCTTCCTGCCCACGCTCGGCTCCGTCCTGGGCCGCAAGGGCGGTGTCGTGGACGATTCCTCGGCTCTGGCACGCCTGAATGCCGAAGAGGAAAGCGACCCGTCCAAACTGCCCGGCATCACCGGGGCCTACGCCCGCATGATCGCCGCCCTGGTCGTCCGCCCGGTTACGGTAACCCTGGCGGCCCTGGCCCTGGTCGTGGTGATCCTGGTGTCCTTCATGGCCTCCGCCTCCTCCATGCGGACCGAATTCTTCCTCGATGCCGAACCGGAGCAGCTCTATGTCTTCGTCCGGGCCCGCGGAAACCTGTCCCCGGAAGAGCAATACGAGCTCGCCCTGGAAGCCGAAGAACGCCTGGACGGCATTGAAGGCATCGCCGGCTACTACACCGTGGCGGGCCAGCCCCCGGGCCGCTCACCCTTCGATGGCACCGGTGCTGCCCCGGCCGATAGCGTGGCGCGCATCTTCATCGAGTTCGAACCCTTCGGTCAGCGCCCTAACGGACGCCTGATCGAGCGCCGCATCCGCGAGGCCATGGTGGGCATTCCCGGTGTTATCATCGAGGTCCGGGCCTTCCAGCAGGGCCCGCCGGTCGGCAAGGACATCCAGGTCCAGCTGCGCTCCAGCGATGCCGCTGCACTGGAACGCGCGACCCGCCTCGTGCGCGCCTATGTCGACACGATGGAAGGCACGACCGATATCGAGGACACCCTGCCGCTTCCGGGCGTGGAATGGCGCCTGGATGTCGACCGCGAGGAAGCCGGCCGGTTCGGGGCCGACGTCACCCAGGTCGGCGCGGCTGTGCAATTGGTGACGACCGGTTCCCTGGTCGGACGCTATCGCCCCGATGATGCCGACGAGGAAGTCGATATCCGCGTCCGTTTCCCGGCCAGCGACCGCGACATTTCCCGGCTCGACGATCTGCGGGTGAATACGCAGAGCGGCGCGGTTCCCATTTCCAATTTCGTCACGCGCGAGGCCCATCCGCGCATCGACTCGATCAGTCGCCGGGATGGCAAACGGGTCCTGATGGTCCGTGCCAATGCCATGGAGGGCTATGCCGGCAACATCCTGGTCGCGGAGCTGCGCGACTGGATCGACGAGCAGGTCGCCAATGGCATGATCGACCGGTCAGTGGACATTGCCTTCCTCGGCGCCGATGAGGAAAACGCCGAAGCCGGGGCTTTCTTTGCCAGCGCCATGATGGCCTCGCTCTTCATGATGGCGGTCATCCTGCTCTGGCAGTTCAACAATTTCTGGCACGTCGTGCTGACGCTCCAGGCCGTGATCCTGTCCGTGATCGGGGTATTGCTGGGCGTTCTGCTGACCTTCCCCTACATCTCCATCCTCTTCCTGGGCACGGGGATCGTGACGCTGGCCGGCATTGTCGTGAACAACAATATAGTCCTGATCGACACCTTCCAGCGCCTGCGCGGACTGGGCATGAGTGTCGATGAAGCCATCGTCCGCACCGCGGCCCAGCGTCTGCGGCCGGTCATGCTGACCACGATCACGACGATTTTCGGCCTGCTGCCGATGGTCTTCCAGATCAATGCCGACTTCGCCCATGGCGTCTTGTCCATTGGCGGTCCGGCATCGGAATGGTGGGTGCAGTTGTCGTCGGCCGTGGTCTGGGGGCTTGGTTTCTCCACCCTGCTCACCCTGATCCTGACACCGGTCCTGCTGGGCGCACCCTCGCGCCTGGGCAATCTGCGCCGGCGCCTGTTCGGGCATGGCCCGTCCGGATCCGGCGAGCAGGCCCAACCGGCGGAATAGGCGCTAGCGCGTCACCTGGATCAGCTGGCCGTTTGCATCATCGGTCAACAGCCAGACCGTGCCGTCCGGAGCCACACGGACATCGCGGATGCGCGCCTCCAGCTCTCCGAACAGGATGGACTGACCAACCACATCGCCGTTTTCCAAATCCACTCGCCGGACATGGCCTGAGGGAGTGCCCGCATCCCCGGCGATCAGTGCCGCGACCAGAAGATCGCCCTCCCATTCCGGAAAGACTTCACCGTGATAGATCGCCATGCCCGCCGGCGCGATGGACGGCGTCCAGTTCACCAGCGGATCCTGCATGCCCTCATAGGCATCAAAGGGCGTGACGAGCGCACCGGTATAGTCGATCCCCCGGCTGACGATCGGCCAGCCGTAATTGTCCCCCTCGACCAGGACATTGATTTCGTCACTGCCTCGCGGCCCGTGCTCATTGGCGTAGACGCGCCCGCTCACAGGGTCATGGAGCACCGCTTGCGGATTGCGATG